>NZ_JADEWL010000027.1 GCF_015207665.1 Plectonema cf. radiosum LEGE 06105 | reverse complement strand
CATCTCCCCATCTCTTTTCAACGTGGGGGAACATAAAATTTTTGTAAGCGCAATATTGACCAAAAAAAACGGCTTCTAAGTAATAACACTATGAGAGTCACAATTCCTAAGCCGATTGTTGCTATTTTATTTGTCCAAGTTAATTGCAAGGAACCAAGGTAGTGAGAACCAATAATTACGGCATGAATTGTACTTAATATCAAAGCTGGAACGCTCAATAAATGAATTTGTCGCCAATATTTACCTAAAGATTTTTGTAAATAATCAAAGCTGGTTAAAGCGGCGGGAATCATTAACACTAAGGCTACTGCACCAAGAGCCATACCAACTTGAAATTCTGATGGTAAAAAGAAAAAACTATTAAGTTTCCATGAAAGTGAATGTTCCATCATGTGGAAAGTGTGGGCTAAAGAAACGACGAAAGCACCAACCCCCAAAGCTCGACGATAACGCATTGGTGCCGCCCATAAACCGCTGAGCGGACGAGCAATCAGCGCTAACATCAGCAATATTAAACCAGCGTGTCCGGTGTAGTCTACCATTGTGTCACCAGTCCGCAGTAGGGTAATTATGCCGATTGTCAGAGTTACCCAACCACCCAAACGAAATAATTGCGATCGCCGATCTTTTCCAATTAACGATGCAGATACTCCTACACCCAACATCATCGGCAAAGTTCCCAAACCAAAAGCTAGCATTGTGGCTGCACCCATCCACATATTTCCTGTTTGAGCGGCTTTAATTTGGGCTGCATAAAGAAAACCACAAGGCATTAAACCCCAAGTTATCCCTAAAAATGCTGGTGTGTACCATCTGTTTTGCAATGACAGTTTGGACATTCCTGTACTTAAACGATTGTGTAAACCACTTTGTAAAAATGGATGCAAAAATGGAATTTTGGGTAAAAAGTTGGGATTAATTTGTCGAAGTCCAAACAAAATCAACATACTTCCAGTAATAATCGCTATCCAGGAGCGTAATCCGCTACCAACTCCTGCTAATTGCCCACCTTCCAACAATATAGAACCTAATGCCCCAATTGCAGCACCAACAAAGCTATAACTCAAAATACGCCCCAAGTTAAGCAGAACATGGAACTTAGATTGTTGCCACCAATTAGTATTTTCACTTGGGGAAGACAAAGAAAATGCGACAGTCAAAGGTCCGCACATTCCTACACAATGACCAAAACTACCGAGAAATCCCAAGGCTGCAATTAGGAAAAGGTCAAGTACCATTTTGGATTTTAGATTTGAGATTGTGGATTATAAAAGAGTTTTTCTGGAAAATATTCAAAATATATTTTTTTTTGGGCGCTGACATCTTGTACCATTCTCAATTAGCCCTCATAACTACTTTAGAATCAATTCCGGGGCTAGTACTCCACCACATAAGTTATGAGGGGTAATCAATGTAATATTGTAGGTTGGGCTGTTCGCGCAAGCGTTGCGAAGCAAAACGTAGTGGAGCCTCGGCACCCGCGTTGGGTTGCGCTATGTCCTGTCGGACAGGCTTCGCCAACGCTTAACCCAACCTACGAAGAGGTATTTTAACTCCTCAAAATTAATGTGGTGGACCACTAGTAGTGCGTTTTATTAATCTGATGGGATAATATACTTCTTCTAAACTCTTTTAGTTGCAGGCTTATAAACTGTGATATCGAAGGGAATTTTACCCTTACCACAAATTAGTTATGTCCCTGATGTTTATTTACTGCTTGTGAAACTTTGACAATTTCTATATCTTCGATTAATTTACCGTTACTAGTCCAATCAGCATGATTGTTAGCATTCAAACTTACCTTAATGCGGTTTTCACCAGGTTGAAGATTTTCGAGGTAATACCAAGAACTATACAATCTGGTAATTTTTTTATCGTTAATAAAAAGATGAGCGTGTCCTTCTCCGGGTTCTGCTGCTGCGTTAACTTTGTCGGGTACGAATTCAAAATTAGTCACTTTTGCTTCTAGATTCCATCCCTTCTTAGCATCTTGATGTATAACTAAATCAACAGTTGGTATCGGTTGTCCTTGAAGAACTTCGATTTTTTGATGATGTGAGCTATGTCCACCAACCATATCAGCAACAGTCATAGTCCCACTTTTTGCATTCGCAATTACGGAAACAAATGTAGCCGTAGCGACAAAAAAGTGTTTGATTTTCATAGCAAAAACAAGTAAAAAATACCTTTACAAAGGTAATAATTTAGATGATTTTGAGCATCCTGTCAAAAGACAGCTTGTCGTAGTTGAGCTAACTAAACTACTATGATTATGATTCAGTAAAAAAAATAAGCAATTGTCATTTCGTCCAAATACACTTTGTTAACTTATATCTTGCACAGAGCCGCATAATTAGCTAAATAATCAAAAATATAAATAAAAATATAACTAACGTAAAGCTGTAATATTTTTAGTCCATTTTTATGGACTTCTGCTATCAGACTGAGACTTGCAGTCCCAGGCGGGTAAAAACGAAGTCAAATAATTAGTAATTATTTTAACTATAGGTTTCTATGGTGCAAGATATGAGTTAATCCACTATTAAAATTTAGCTGAATTCAATTGATTATTTGATGATGACAAAAAAATATGAGATGGAAAATTAATCATTAAAAATTTATTTGAATACAAAAAAAATGATGCAGCCTGATAACCAAGCAAATTAACGAAGTCATTAATTTAAAGTAGTTGAAACTACTTTAATTCATACATAGATATGTAATTATAAGTAGGAGTAAAATATTGCATATTTCACTTAAGTATAATCGCGTAGAATTTAAGCATAATTTGAAGTAAGTGCAAGGAGCAAAGAGGATTTAGACGCTAAACAGAAATAATTTATCCAATGTAAAACACAAGACTAAATGCAAAAACCAAAACCAGGATTGGAACTACAACACTAAATTCCAATTTGTCGGTTTTCAATATGTCGATCAAAGACATAGGAATTATTATTGGCCAAAAAATAGTTGAGATAATGAACATTACAAAAGATAAAAATTTCTCCTCTGGAGAGGAAGTTGGATGACGTAGAGTAAATTTCAACCAGTTAATGAAAAAATAGCAACTCATTAACAAATAGCTGAGGATAATAGCAAATTCAATTTTGTTCATCAACGATACTCCTGAGTTATCCAAAATGAATGGGATTCAAGGGAAAATACCAGCTAAAAGTATTCATGACTGCTAAGTATTTTTTAGTTTTTTCAAGGGTTTATACTTCTATCTATGTCTATATTAGTAGAATTCTCAAAACCGATAAATCCGTGTTAACACTTATTTTTTATACAGACGTAAATTTATAATTCCAAAAGCTGATTTGAGTTAGTTATTTGCCGATAAAAAATTAAATTTTAAAGCTATTAATCAAATAAATTTTTATCGGGAGCGATATCACTGAAATCCTTTTACATCAGTGTATGTAGTATATTTAAAGCTAATTATTATTTACTATTCATCTTAACTATAACTACAATTTGTCAATTTAATTTTCAGTCTAATTGTAGCAATTATAACTTAGTGCTTTGGAGATAAATAAATATTAAACAAAAGTTTTATCTTCATTAAAAAAAATATAAATATATCTTGAGTATAAAGTATATTTACGCAATAATTAATAGATATTTTTTACTTCAATAAATAAAAGTCTAGCTTTTGAGTATATAAACTGAATTTATCGACCTAAGTTCCGATTAATTTTGTATAAATAAATGCAAATTAATATGATATTTTAATTTAAACTCCAAGCCATTAAGCTTACAGCATTAAATACTAAAGAGATATTTTGCAGTGAACACCCCGATTCTCTGTAAATTGGTATGTAGCATTCCGCCATCAAGGTAACTTAATTATATTTCTTCACAACATGATTGGCTATTTTTTTTAATGTAGTGTTTAATAGTATCGAGGTCAATAAAATAATCAGCAACATCAATCAAAGATTCGTTAGTCATCGCTCGCAAACTAACAACTTCAACTCTAGCACCTTGATAAGCTACAGCATTTACAGCATAAGTTAACTCTCCATCTCCACTTACTAAAACCGCAGTATCATAATAGGGAGATAAATTCATCATATCTACAGCAATTTCTACGTGTTGATTTGATTTTCTCGAACCATCTGGAAGTTGAATTATTTCTTTTGTCACCACACGATAACCGTTTCTACGCATCCACAGTAGAAAACCTTGTTGCTTTTCGTTGTGACGATCAACTCCAGTATAAAAGAAAGCTCTTAATAATCTTGCTTCTTTTGTTAAATAACAAAGTAATTTGGTATAGTCAATTTCAATACCGAGTTGTAAAGCTGTATGAAACAAATTGGAACCATCAATAAATATCGCAACTCTACCACGATTGGAAGTAATTTTTAATCGAGAAGCCTGTTTCTTCGGCATCCGCGTTTCTTCATCTGCAAGAATAATTTTCATTCTTTGTTGTTGCTTGTTAGGTTGCATTTCAGCAGTAAAATTTGTAATATCCATAAATTTTAAGGTTGTCAAGATAATAAAAGTTATCAAATTCAATCGGTATTTCTTCTAGAAATTAAACAGTATAAGTTACATATATATTAATTTTTTTTAATCCCATAAAAAAAAGTAAAGTCATATTGAAAGTCAACAATTGTTCATTGGCTAGTTGAATCACAATAAAGCAGATAAATTTATTGTAACGAAACTTTTATTTAGTTCTACATAACGTAAATTATTTTGACATTATTTGAAAAGTAAAGTCTTAACAAATTATCAAAAAGTTGATAAACAAAAGTAAAATAAGCAACATTATCAAGATAAAATAATCTACTTCTTCATGTTTTTGCTTGATAATAATCCCATAAACTTCACCGAGTCTTATTGGTAATTTGTGAGGGTGAATAGATTTAATCAACAAAACTATTTAGATAGTTACTTACTCAGATTTCATTCAGAAGACTTGACTTTAATACGCTAATAGACAAACAATTGACACCTTTTATAGAAAAGTATTTTTTTGGATTAATTCTTTAATCTACTCAATTTTATTCATCAAGCAATTTACTAAATCCGGATATTACTTATAACTCTGAATACTTAGGATACATCAATTTTAAATAAATACAGATACATTCTTTATAACTGCTCGAATGATAAAAAACTTCATAATTATACAAAGTTATCATGTCAATTGAATGTAAACTGTATTGCATAATTTTCGTTGTTTAAATTAATTTACAAAGTATAAATAGTATATGTCGGCTAAAATAGATAAATTATTTGAGTAATAGGTGATTTGCAACACATTTTAAAACCCCTTCCTAAATATTAGAAGAGGTTTAAATGCAGTCAAAGAAATATTTGATTGAAAAATAATTACTTGGCGATCGCTTTAATAGATAGTATACGAAGTTCTTCCCGTACACTCATTAAAATACGTCCCAGATGATTGTGTCCGGTTTTATTTGCACCGCAACCCCAAAAATAATCTTTAGGTGAGTCTTCTACCAACCACTTATCGTTAGTAGAAAGCAGAATCTCTCTAATGTCAGAGTGAGTTAGAAACTTTTTGAGTACCGCTTCCCGCATCACTTGAGTTTTGACAACCTCCCAATCAGCACGAATTTGACGAGTAGAACATCGTCCCAAAGCAGCAGCTTCTTCTGGAGTGGAAGCCCCATGAATCAAAGGTATAATTTTCTCATCTGGACTTCCTACGAACTTTTGTGCTTGGTAATAATGCTCCACCGTAGACCAACAAGTATTGTACATTTCAATTGGGTGAAGAGAAAAATTAGAAAAACAACCATAGGGCTGGGAAACTTTGTAAAAATAAATAGTCATATCAAAATAGCTATTTTATACATCAACTTCTATAATGCCTGTAGATGTTAGCAGCTTGCTTGTTGAATTGAAATTTCTTCTTTTTCTACAACCTCTAGGCAGAAGTTTTTTCCTTGATTAAAGCTTTACCGTGGAGACTAAACGTCTATAAGGTAAAAGGTAAGAAGATGGAGCCACAATTGGCTAGTAGTCAACGTAAACCGCTGATTGTAGCCGGAATTTGTCTGGGTATAGGATTAGGAGGATTTTTTGATGGTATTGTCCTCCATCAAATCCTGCAATGGCATCATATGTTAAGTAATGTTAAACCGCTGACCAATCGCCCCAATATAGACTTGAATGTACTTGGAGATGGTATATTTCACGTCTTTGATTTCTTGATGACCGTTATCGGAATAGTATTGTTATGGCAAGCAGGAAAGCGTAATGATCTTGCTTGGTCATCGACAACTTTTTTTGGCTCAATTGCGATCGGTGTTGGTTTATTTGATTTAATTGAAGGAATAATCGACCATCAAATTCTCCGGGTTCATCATGTTAAACCCGGGCCAAATGAGTTTGCTTGGGATATGGGATTTTTAGCTCTTGGTACCTTGATTGCAGTAATTGGCTGGTTAATGTTACAACAAACAGGCAAATCAACTATGAAGAATTGAGTATTAAGGATAATAGATGGAGTATAAATGTTTATAATTTATTGTTTATAATTTATCCTTCATCCTTTCCTTTACCCTATTTATGGCTCTCCTTTCAAAAATATTTTGCCAGATATATCTCCCAAATGGAATATTGACGAGCGGCTATTAAGTGCTTTGAAAATATTGTTTTGGATAGCTTTAAGTTTATTCTTAGCTTGGATAGCATTACAATTGTGGCGAGAATTTCGACCTTATTTTTATACTTGGTGGGGTAAAATTAATCGGTTTGGTACAGGAAACGGAAAACCGTTAGAAACCCAGTTTTGAGCCACTCTCAGGTCTAAAGACACTGAGATTCAGGCATTACCTTCTAACTTTTCGTCCTTCTTGACTATCTGGTTAGAGGTTAGCACTTCGTTAGACATCCGCTCCGAGGGATTATAACTATCCCTACTTTTACACTCGGCTACTCGATTTGCGGATTGATACTGTTGCCACCCGTCTAACAAGAACGGCTCCGTCCCTGGATACTCACATTGAGCATCCCAAAGTGACAACTTGTCGTTATACACGCATCTACTCAAAAACGCGCTAAACAAATCCCTGTGCATAGGTCTAATACCTGTAACGTCTTTATGCACTCTTTCTGATAGTTTCTTTTTGACACGAGTGCCATCAAGATGGGTTTGAGATAACGCTGTTTTTTGAGTGGAAAATGTTAGAAAATAACCGTTAGCGTTTTCAGCTTTCCGTTTAATTTCTGATTGAAAAAATCCTGGTGACTTAGCAGAAATTGCTTTGCCGTAACGTTTATGCCAGCCTTTAATACTTACTCTCTCAGTTTTTATTTGATTACCATGACGCAATATCTCATTAACTATTTTACGGTTTTGACACTTTGCATAACTTGATTTACGCCGCTCTAAATCTGCCTTTTTAGCTTGTATCCGGCGGTAGTTTCTGGTTTTTATCCATTGCTTTTTACCTTTTTTAACTTTACCTTTCTTACGAACAATTTTATTGCCAACTTTTTTATCAAAATCAGGCTCGAAATTATCTGGATTATGCATTCTCTGAGAACGCTGCATCTTGTGTTGAAGTGCTTTTATCTCACGTTCGTAAGTCGGCACTTTCTCTGCGAATGGCAACAATCCAGCTTTATTATCCGCAACAAACGCAACATTAGAAATGTTAATATCTAATCCAACAATCCCTTGTGTTACGTAGTTTTGAGGTTTTTGATATGGTAAACCCTCATTAATTAATTGAATAAACCAGCGTCTTTTCCTGTTAAGGTTACGCCATAAAATACGGCAATATTTAACAGGCGAATTTAACCCATGAACTAACACTGGATTATTCCAATCAATAACAGGAATTAGTATTAATTTCTTCCATAAAACCTGGTTATTGACAACCCTTATGCCAGTAGCGTTTGACTGCCCTTCTACTGATTTAAAGCGGGTAGTTACCTTAAACCGTACTTTTTTAGCTTGACCAAACAAGATTTTATCTACAGCCTTAAAAGCTCTTGTGCCTATCGTCTGCTTTTCATGAGCGCCTAACTTACTGGTTATCCACTTGCTACGGTTAGCCGTTTGAGTCGCAAAAGTTTTTAATGCATAATCGCTAAACCTATGCTGTTCTCTGGCTTGATTGAATAAATCTTGCCGTTCTTTCTTGCTAACTCCTTTTAATTTCTTTGCCTGTTTGTATGGCGAGCAGTTACGCACCAAGTTCATACGAATTAAAGCTTCGTTAAGGCAAGCGTTATAGAGTTGTCTTGCTGCTTGAAAACGAGCGAGTAGTTCTTTCTCTTGTTTGCTATCTACTTTTAACGGCATTTCAGTTATGAACGATGGTGTTTTGCTTTTTAGCATTTGACCGACCTCTCAAACAGTGCTATAAGCAGTATAGCCGTTAGTTACCATACCGTCAAAATTTATGAGAAATTCTAAAGGTCATTTTGTTAAAGGCAACGAGGAAGGTTTTACAACCACAAGAAAACAATCTTTAACCGCTCAAGTTTCTATTCGGTTAATTCCGCAAGTTAAAGAAAAACTAAAAAGTATTCCCGACTGGCAGAAGCGAGTCAGAGATTATATCGAAAACATAATAAAAGATGACGGCGAATAAATTCGCTTTTCATCGAACTAACCCAGGTTTAAAAACTCTGGGTTTGCGTTCTCTTGGAGTTTCTTATCAAGCGGTACCTGGTTAACGCGATCGCAACAATTATCTGGTCAGGGGAATTACCGTGAAGCCTGTCGTATGCTTTACCTGGCAGCATTACAGTATTTACATGAAAAAGCAATTCTTCCCCACAAACGTAGTCGCACTGACGGTGAATATCTACAATTATTAGAATTATCTGCAAATTCCATCCAACCTTACTACACTCTCATCACCACTCACGAACAATTATGTTTTGATGAAAAGGAAATCGTCTTAGATAATTACGAACAATGTCAACAAGCGTATCAACAAATAGTTAAAGGTTAAAGGTTAAAGGTTAAAAGTCCGGATATTTATTCCACAACTCCTTTTATCGCTGCTAACGCTTATCAAGATAATATTAATAACTTTAAGTATTTAGCAGATTTGGTTAAACAAGACGAAAACATAATATATGTAGATGAATATATCCACGGTTACAAAGACGCTAAAATTAGAGACAGGGAAGGAGAAGGAAATTTATTCCGTTATCTGGCTAAAACTCCTAATCCAAGCAGACTTTCGCCGCATTCAATTAACCCCGGATGTATTACCTTCAGATATTACAGGTACGAATATTTTTGATTTAAATACTCGCAGTTTCAGTTTAAAAAAAGGACCGATATTTACTCAAATATTATTAGCAGATGAAATTAACCGTACCCCTCCAAAGACACAAGCCGCGCTGTTGGAAGGAATGGAAGAATTACAGGTAACATTAGATGGTGAAAGCTTGCCTTTACCCGAATTATTTTGGGCGATCGCCACACAAAACCCTTTAGAATTTGAAGGAACTTATCCTTTACCAGAAGCGCAATTAGACAGGTTTTTATTTAAGTTGGTAGTGGATTATCCCGACGAAGTTTCCGAAAAGCAAATGTTACTCAACCGTCAAGCCGGATTTTCCGCCAGACGCACGGATGTTGCAAGTATAAAACCTGTTGCTCAAGTAGAGGAAATTACTGAGTTAAGACAAGCGGTAAAGCAAGTTAAAGTCACCGAAGCGATTATTGATTATCTTTTAGCATTAGTCAGAATATCACGTCAAAATCCCGATTTAGCATTAGGTGCTTCACCTCGTGCTGCTAATGCCTTTACAATCGTGCGGTAGCTTTAGATTTATTATCCCAACGGCAAGTAGCATTTGCCCAACTCAAACAAAAAGGTGTCTTGGTACTAGATGCACCAGCAAATCAAATTACAGATAAGTTAGTCGATCGGTATTTACAGTTGAAGGCACGGAATCAGATTTGAAAATGTTAGTACCACCGGAGTGAGGAGTTAGTCAACTGTCAACTGTTAAAACATATCAGCTGGATCTGCGGATTGAACTTTACGAGTAGCGACAGCACCAGAAATCATACACATAATGATAGTCATTACTTGTACTTGAATAGCTCGCGCTACAGTCATGTAAAGCGGTAAATTGGTAGCATTACGGGTGAGTGCGTACAGCCCAGTTGAAATTGCGGCTCCAGGAATAAAACCTAATATAGCTAAAATTATCGCTTCTTCAAAAACTACGCTCAATAAAAAGAAATTACGATATCCCATGGCTTTGAAAGTCGCGTATTCTTTCATATGAGCATTAACATCGGTGGAAAGCACTTGATAAACAATAATTACTCCCACAATGAAACCCATTGCTGTACCCAAACTAAAAATAAATCCTATAGGAGTATTGGTTTGCCAATAAGCTTTTTCAAATTCAATAAATTCTTCTTTTGTTAAAACTTTAACATCATTGGCATTTCTTAAATGATATTTAAGTTCATCTGCAACTTTTTCGGCTTCATAACCTGGTTTTAAGCGAATCAAACCTAAATTCGTACTTCCTGAATCTTGTCTAGAAAATAATCTTAAAAAGTTTTGATCGCTAGTCATTAAAGTTCCATCTGCGGCAAAAGATGCACCAACTTTAAACACATTTGCAATGGTTATTGTTCTTCCTTGAATTTCTGTTGTTACCACTTTTCCTTGTTTAATTTGAGCAATAACTTGGTCGTATGTTCCTCTGGTTGCTTCATCAAATAAAATGGTATCTGGTAACTTAATTGCATCAATATTTTGATTAACTTCTGGTAAATCAAATGCCGGTTTATCGGGATTAAATCCAATAATCATTACTTGAGTCTTGAGACGAGTTTGGGGGTTTCTCCAAGTCACAAGACTGTTGTACATTGGTTCTGCTGTTGCGACTCCAGGTACATCCATCGCTTGATAAAGTCGTCGTCGAGTAAAGGTAGATAAATCCTGTAAGTTTAGTGCTTGGGGACTTAATAATACTAAATCAGCATTTAAACTATCATGTAAACGAGTCGCGCTATTAAATAATGCACTTTGGAAACCAAGCTGCATCAACATCAACAAATCTGCAAAAGCAACCCCCGACAATGCTACTAATAAACGTCCTTTTTGACGACTTAATTGTAACCACCCTAAAGGTGTGCGTCGTTGTAATTGTTGGATAAATCCAATCATATTAATTTTAGATTTTAGATTTTAGATTTTGGATTTCAAATTTTTAAGAGTTAGGAGTTAAAAAACATTTTGCTTGTAAAAAAAAACTAAATTTTTAACCATCAACTGTCAACTGTCAACTGTAATTTATATTTCAACTACCGCTCTTACCTGTAAATTGGTGAATCTTGCGGCTTTTTCGCTGGATTCATCGTTTAATCGGACGTGTACTTCTACTACTCGCGAATCTATATTTGTGGAAGGATCGCTGTTAACTACATTTTGTCGCTGTACCTGCAAACCAATTTGATCTACAATACCGTTTAATTTACCCGGTATGGCATCAGCTAATAGTTCTACTTGTTGCCCCAAACGGATATTATTCACATCACTTTGGTAGACTTCTACTATTGCGTACATAGTGCTGGTTTGACCAATCTCTACTATGCCTTCATTGACTACTTTTTCTCCTGGACGAGTATGAATGTCAAATATTTGACCATCTTGAGGAGAACGCACGTAAGCTTGTTTTAAGTCTGCTTCTGCTCGATTCATCGCTGCTACAGCACGGTTGACTTCTGCTTGAGCAACTAATACATCTACTGGACGAACTTCAACTATACTTTCTAAGGTTGCTCTACCTTGATTTATTTGTTGTTGTAAAGATGATTGAATGCGTTCTAAATTAGCTTCTGCTTCTGCTAATTGTTGCTGTCGAGATGATTGAATACGTTCTAAGTTGGCTCTTGCTTCTGCTAATTGCTGTTCCTTAGAAGCTTTAATCAGTTGTAAATTTGCTCTTGCTTCTGCTAATTGCTGTTGTGCTGTTTGTAAAACTAAATTTTTACTATCTCTTAATGATATGGAAATAGCTCCTGCTTTATACAAGCTTTCATAACGCTGGTATTCTAATCGCGCATTTTCTAGCTGTGCTTCTAATCTCGCAATTGTTGCTCTTTGTGCTTCTATTTCTCTAACTTTTTCAGCTTCTAATCGATTAATTGTAGCAAGTTGTGCTTTAGTCTCTGTATTTTTTTCAACTCGTAATCGATTTACTGCTGCTTGCTGTGCTTTAATTTCTGTCGTTTGCTCAGCTTGTAAACGAGCAACACCTGCTTTCTGCGCTTCGATATCTCCTTGTTTTGCTCCTGCTTCCACCTTCTTCAAATTTGCTTGAGCAACTCTCACGGTTTCTTTGGCTTCTTTGAAAGCAGCCATAAGACGATCGCGACTGTCCAAAACTGCGATTACTTGATCTGCTTTGACTTTATCTCCTTGCTTTACTAGCAACTGCTCAACTCGGCTTGCTTCTCCCCCCATGGCTGGTGCAGACAACTGAATGACTTGTCCGTTGGGTTCGAGTCTTCCCAGCGCTGTCACGGTTTTTATCTCTGGAATTGCCGGAATTGGCTTTTCGGGCGTTTTTACGATTTCTCCACCCTTAAACTGTTGTAAAGTATAAATGCTGGCTCCACCCATGGCAAAAGCTGCTACCGTAACAATTAACCGTGATGAACGAGAAACTTCGGGAGACTCGGAATTATCTAGTTTAAGGTTATCTAACATGGCATCCCCAGAAATACTGAATTTTGATTATTTCTTATTTATAATACAATTAGACTAAACCGACTAGTTTAGTTGTGCTGCTTGTAAATTTCATGGAATTTACCTTGATCAGTCTCAGCACCTCCAGGGAACACCAACGCGACATTTAAGTAGGTAGGCAGTAAAAACCTTGATTATGTAACTAAATGTAAATTTGCCTAAAAGCCTCTTCCCTTCTGCCTCCTGTCTCAACGATAAATATTTATGTCCACCTACTTAATAAATTTTCGTAATGACTTTAGTTAGTAACTATTAGAGGCTGAGTGCTTTTTGCTTGCTAACTCCAAATTATCAAAATTTAGATAAATTAGAACTAGTGGTTTATCACATAAATTATGAGAGGCATTACTTTAGCCCTATTTATAGGACTTTTGCTGTTAGACTCTTAGTTGCAGTCCCTGGCGGATTAGATATTCACCCCTGATAATTAATGTGGCAGACTACTAGTAAACTAAAATTTTAAGGCTTTTAGTAGTTAAATATGACTACAGTCTATATTATATTGGCGATTTTAATCACGGGAGGTATAATCTCCACTTTGGGCGATCGCGTTAAAAGAAAAATCCGTAAAGAAAGACTTTCACTATTTAATCTCCGTCCCAAACATACGATATCACTCGTAGCGATGCTGACGGGTATGTCAATTTCGGCATCAACCCTTTTGATTTTATTTGTGGCTGACAAAGATTTGCGAAGAACAGTATTTAAACCAGAACAAATTCATCGAGAAATTCAAAGCAAACAGCAAGAGTTGAAACTAGTAACTCAACCCCAATTGGAAATTAAGGAAATTGGAAAAAGTTAGTAGGATGTAATGAACGTGCGTAAGGCGCTTTTTAGATATATTATTTCACCATTGTAGCTATTTTATACGCCTAACACACTTGGCAAAATATTGTTAACTCCTAATCTAATTTTCATAACTAAGTAGCAATAATATGCAAATCAACATTACTCAGGGCTTCCATTAACTTCTGGACTATTGAGCCTTTAAAAAAAATCTCCCAACGAGAATGACGAGTTTCACCAATAACGATTTGAGTAATACGTTCTTGACGAGCAACATCAACAATAGTTTTTAACAGGTTTGAAGAACGAATATGTAAAAATTCACCACCAAACTCTTGAGACAAACGTTGGCAACTTTCAACGTGTAATGTTTCTTGGCGAGAAAGAAAACGTCCAGTATTATTTACAAATAATATATATAATTTGGCATTCATGAAATTGGCAATACGTGCGCCACGTCGTAAGAGTTGAATAGAATTAGGATAGGTAGAAATGCAAACCAATATTCTTTCTTGTATATTGCAGTAATTTAGATTATTCTCTTCAATTTTTTCTTCTTCAATGTTATCAGCAATTTCTCGTAAAGCTAATTCCCGTAATGCAATTAAATTACTTTTCTTAAAGAAATTTTGTAGAGATTTGTCTATTTTTTCTACTTTATAAATTTTTCCTTCTTGCAATCGTTCTTGTAAAGTTTCGGGAGTGACATCGACAACAATTACTTCATCTGCTGCTTCAAGTACCCGATCTGGAATACGTTCGCGGACTACAACACTAGAAATTTTTAATACTAAGTCATTAAGACTTTCTAAATGTTGAATATTAACTGTTGAATAAACATCAATACCCGTTTCTAGGATTTGTTCTACATCCTGATAGCGTTTTTCATAAACTGAACCGGGGACATTTGTATGTGCTAATTCGTCGATTAGTACTAACTGTGGATTGCGAGCGATAATCGCATCGGTGTCCATTTCACTAAGCCATCTTTCCTGCATTAAAATCTGTTTACGAGGAATTATTTGCAAATTTTGGGCTTTTTCGGCTGTTTCTACACGTCCGTGGGTTTCTAAAAGTCCAATAACAACATCAATTCCTTGTTGCTTTAAACTATATGCTTCTTCTAACATTCGGTAAGTTTTACCAACTCCGGGAGCCATACCGATAAAAATCTTATGTTTACCTCGTCGTTTAGGACGTTCGTATTGGTTAGATATATGTTGATTAGATACAGCTTCGTTCGATTCAAACATAATAGGAAATACTACTCTTTTTGCGTTGGAAAATTTACGATTAAAAAACCGCAGAGAACGCAGAGAGCGCAGCGAAAAGTGTGGTCTTGGGGGTCTCCCCCATGAACAACTTTTCAAGACAGAGCAAATAAGTAAAGAGAGATAAGTAATTTTAGAAGCTCGTGCCTTTATACGAGAAAAATTTTCAAGTTATCATTTCCTCTGTGTTACTTTGCGATAACTCCGCGTACCTTTGCGTTGAAATTTATAATTTATCCAAAGCCAAATTCAATTTCAAAACATTAACTCCTGGTTCACCAAATATTCCGATAAATCTGCCGTCAGTATTTTGAGAAATCAACGGTTGAATTTTTTCTACAGAAATATTTCGCGTTTTTGCAACTCGTTCTAATTGTGCTTGAGCCGCTTCTGGGGTAATGTGAGGGTCAAGACCAGAACCAGAAGCATAAACCAAATCATATGTAGGTTCAATTCCGGCTTGTTGCAATTTTTTGATTTCTTTTTGAATGCGAATAATTAATTCTGGATTACTAGGAGCAAGATTACTTGCACCCGATACTCCTGTGGGTGCAGCGTCTTTTCCTTCACTGTAATTGACGCTGCTAGGACGACTCCAAAAATAACGGTCTGAATTGAAAATTTGTCCAATTAAAGCACTACCAATAACCTGTCCTTGGTTATTAGTTATTAAACTACCGTTGGCTTGATAAGGAAAAGCAACTTGCCCCAACAAGATAATTAAAAATGGGTAAATCAAAGCAGTTAGAAGCCAAAGTGAAAACGTATTGCGAACTGCAATTATAAATTCTCTAGCCATGATTTAGAAACGCTCCGGTTGTAAAATTACAGCAAATAAATAAACACCAAGTCCGACAGTTACCAAACCTAAAACACCCAAAGCATAAGCAGTAGTACGCTCAATATTGGGAGTCGCAGCGTAAACAGCAGGAGCAACGATTATATTCAAACACAAACCTAAAAATATCCATAAAGGAAACTTTTGTCGTCGCCATTCCGACCAAATGAAACTGATAAAATCAAACTGGTTTGTAGTTAGAAATACTTTTTGTTTTAAATTAATTAGTTTCATGAGAATTGTGAATGTAGGATGGAAAGAATCTTTTTTTAACGCAAAGTGACGCAGAGGTAAGCGCGGAGGAACGCGGAGTTTTTGAGTTGAGATGTTGAGTAATTTATGCCAAACCAACAGCAGTAATCAAAACATCAATTATTTTCACCGCTACAAAAGGTGCAATTACACCACCCAAACCGTAAATAAAAATATTGCGACGCAAAAGTTGATTAGCACTCAACGGACGAAATTCTACACCTTTTAAAGCCAAAGGAATTAACGCCGGAATAATTAAAGCGTTGTAAATTAATGCCGATAAAACCGCTGATTGGGCGCTGGTTAAACCCATAATATTTAAAGCTCCAATTCCTGCTGCTGCAAACATTGCTGGAATAATTGCGAAGTATTTGGCAATGTCATTGGCAATCGAAAAAGTTGTTAGCGCTCCACGAGTAATTAATAACTGCTTACCGATAGTTACCAAGTCAATTAACTTTGTCGGGTCTGAATCTAGATCTACCATATTTGCTGCTTCTTTCGCCGCTTGTGTACCGGAATTCATCGCTACCCCGACGTTTGCTTGAGCTAATGCTGGTGCATCGTTGGTACCGTCTCCTGTCATCGCTACTAATTTACCTTTGGCTTGTTCGGCTTGAATTACGGCGATTTTGTCTTCTGGTGTCGCTTCGGCAATAAAGTCATCTACCCCCGCTTCTTTGGCGATTACCGAAGCCGTAATGCGGTTGTCTCCTGTTAACATTACGGTACGTACCCCCATACGTCGCAACTGGTCGAAACGTTCGTTGATACCCGGTTTGACAATATCTTTGAGATAAACAACACCATAGGTTTCCTTACCGCGACATACTGCGAGGGGCGTACCTCCTAAATTAGATACTCTTTCATAAGCTGCATCCAAGTCAGATGGAGGTTGTCCGTTGCGCGATCGCACAAAACCGCGAATTGCATCTACCGCACCTTTACGCACTTCCTCACCATTGGGTAAATTGGTACCGCTCATCCGGGTGCGTGCGGAAAATTCCACACCTTCAGCTTGTTTGCGATCGAAATCAATATCTCCCCCCAATTTTTCCGCCAAACGTAGAATCGATTTACCTTCGGGTGTGGTATCAAATAAACTGGCGGCTAAAGATGCCGATGCGACTTCCTCAACTGAGTGTCCGTTAACTGGTATAAATTCTTCAGCCAAGCGGTTTCCTAATGTAATCGTTCCCGTTTTATCCAGCACCAAAGTATTGATATCGCCGCAAGCTTCTACCGCTCGTCCAGAGGTGGCAACAACGTTAAATTGAGCTACCCGATCCATTCCGGCAATACCGATCGCACTTAATAATCCCCCGATGGTGGTAGGTATCAAAGCAACTAACAGAGCAATTAAAATTGCAATACTTACAGGACTATTTACGTAAATTGCCGGAGTGGGAATTGTGGCGATTACAATTAAAAATACCAGAGTTAGCACCGCTAACAACACCGTCAAAGCGATTTCGTTGGGAGTTTTAGAACGTTCCGCACCTTCAACCAGCGAAATCATTCGATCGATAAAGCCTTTACCAGGGTCGGAGGTGACAGTAATAATTAATTCATCGGAAACTATAGTAGTACCGCCAGTTACCGAACTTGCAACATCAGAACCGGGTTCTTTTAATACAGGTGCAGACTCGCCAGTAATTGCCGACTCATCAACAGAAGCCACACCCTCGATAACTTCTCCATCTGCCGGAATCACATCACCAGCAATGACTTTAATTCTGTCTCCTTTATGCAAAGTGGTAGAACTGACTTCCTCAATCCCACCATCTGGTAAGAGTTTGCGAGCAATGGTATCTCCTTTAGTAGAACGCAGGGCATCAGCTTGAGCTTTACCGCGTCCTTCCGCAACAGCTTCGGCGAAATTGGCGAAAACAACTGTTAAGAAGAGAATCACCGTAATTAAGCCGTTAAATAAGCGTTGGTTTTCCCCTGCAATTGCACCAAATACGTAGGGGTTAATAGTTAAGACTGCGGTAATAATTGTACCAATCCATACTACAAACATTACCGGATTTTTGATCGCATTGCGGGGATTGAGTTTAACAAAAGCTTGTTTAAAAGCGCGTTGGTAAATTTTGTTCCTATCGGCTTTGGGTGTGTTTCCTCTTGGGGAAGGCTCAGATTTTGCTGGTGTTTGTTTGACTTTCATAAAAGTGAGGAGTGAGGAGTTATATATTTTGGAACGCAGAGGAGCGCAAGGTTAAGCGCAGAGGAGCGCAGAGTTTATCCCTAAGCTGCTCCTGAAGCAATTCTGGCAATCAGAAAGGCTTCGGCGATCGGTCCGAGGGCGAATACTGGTAAGAAGGTTAATGCGCCTAAAATTAGAATTACTCCTGCTGTGATTCCGGTAAATAATCCGGTATCGGTTCGCAGGGTTCCTGTGGTTTCGGGAACGGGTTGTTTGTGCATCATCCCGTCTGCTAATAACAATAATGCAATCAACGGTAGGTAACGTCCTGCGAGTAAAGCTACGCTTGTGCTTAGGTTCCACCATACGGTATCGTCTATCAAGCCTTCAAAACCAGAACCGTTGTTAGCTGCGGCAGATGCGTATTCGTAAATTACTTGTGAATAACCGTGAAATCCTGGATTGGTGATCCCTGGGTTAATCCCTGGTATTTGGGTAAATGCCATGGCAATTGCACCGGGAATTAAAATCATGATGGGATGAACTAGTAAAATGACACTAGCTAGGACTATTTCGCGTTTTTCGATTTTGCGTCCTAAAAATTCTGGGGTTCTTCCTACCATCAACCCGGTAAGAAATACTGTCAAAATCAAGAATATAAATAAATAAGCGGTTCCGGTTCCCTGTCCACCCCAAACAATTTGTAAGAACAGATTGAACATTGTCACCATACCACCACTGGGCATCAGGGAATCATGCATCCCATTCACCGCACCGCACATTGTCCCCGTTGTCGCTGCTGCCCAAAGTGCAGTTAAAAATGCACCGAAACGAACTTCTTTTCCTTCTAAATTGGGTGCGTTTGTATCTAAAATTGAGTTAACTATCGGGTTTCCTTGATATTCGCCAATTGCAGCTACGCTAATTAATGCCGCGAAAATTACAAATACCATCCAAAATAACAACCAGGCTTGTTTGGTATTCCCCACAATTACGCCGTAAGTGTAAATTAGTGAGGCGGGAATCGCCATCATAATTACCGTTTCTAACAAGTTGGTCAAATTATTTGGGTTCTCAAAAGGATGTGCTGAGTTAATTCCAAAAAATCCACCACCGTTTTCACCCAATTCTTTGATAATCTCAAAATGAGCAACTGGACCGCGAGCGATATATTGCGTAGCACCGTCTAAAGTTTTTGCAGTTGCAGGTCCAGCTAAGGTTTCGGGTACCCCAGCAGCGAGGAGAATTACAGCTCCAACTATAGAAATGGGTAGTAAAATCCGGGTAATCGACATAGTTAAATCCACATAGAAATTACCCAAATCTCTACCAGTTAACCCGCGAATAAAGGCGATCGCGACAGCAATTCCTGTTCCCGCAGAGGTAAACATGAGAAACCCTAGCGCTAGCATTTGACTAAAGTAACCGTAGGTGCTTTCACCGGAATAATGCTGTTGGTTGGTATTAGTTACAAAGGAAATTGCCGTATGTAAAGCCAAATCCCAACTTGGTGCATCTAAATTTATCGGATTAAGCGGTAATACTCCTTGCAACATGAATATCAAAAACGCAAACGCGCCCATAATTAAATTACTAAAAATCACAGCGCGGATGTATTGCCAAACTGTCATCGAAGTTTGATGACGCAATCCCGATAAAGCATAAATTAAACGTTCTAGAGGTCTCATTACCGGGTCTAACATCGTTTTTTGACCTAAAAATACTCGTGCCATATAACCGCCAAGCAGCGGAGTTATAGCTACTAAAATTACCAAAGTAATCGCAATTTGGATAAATCCTAATAACATATGTTTATTGAAATTGACAAAAGATTTTGAGTTTGATTTGTGTCTACAGAAACACCAATCCGATATAATTACTAATTAATGTGTTTAGTTCCTGAGTAGTTAATAGCAGTTTTTATTGAAACTATATTCTTATTATCTTGGCTTTTCTATCAAAAACAATATACAACTGATATAAAAGTAAGTTTATTTTTAATGGTTAAATTATCTCAGCGTTTATAAACATTTAGAACAGTTATATATCATCAAATATATATCAACGATAAACATAGCTTTATTTAAGGAAGCAGGCTTCTTAAGTAATGCATTTCTCAATCAAATTAACATCAAAATTACTTATTAAAAATACAGAAACAATTATTTTTTTTATGATTCAGAAGATTATAATAAAGCAATATCCTATAGATAGATATTTTGGAAATAATTATTATTCTGAAAGTATAATTATTGCTAATTAAAATATTTTTAATCAACTTAATAAAAATGCTAAACAAACAATTCAACCGACTTCAACCGTTGATACAGTCGTATTCATCCCGTCAATGGCTAATTATCGCTATATTTATTTTGGTCATGATTTTGGAATATTCCACACCACCTATTTATGTATTTGGATATCTATATATTGGTGCAGTACTTTTAGCAAACTCGCGTCTGAGCCAGAAAACTACTGTTTGGGTAACAACAAGCGCGATCGCCTTTACAATTCTTAACTTAGTAATTCCTGGTGTGGAAACCATTAGTTTACCAACAATTGCCAACCGCTTAATTGTCGTCGCAGCATTAATTGTTACTGGATGGTTGGGTAAGCGCAATCGTAAATACGAAGAAGCGATAGCGCGTCAAAAAATGCAAATATTAGCGCAAGAAAAAATGGCTTCGCTACGGGAAGATTTTGCTTCCACCCTCACCCACGACTTGCGAACCCCACTTTTAGGAGCAATCGAAACACTCAAAGCTTTTGAGTCAGAAAAATTTGGTGCGGTAACTCCTAATCAACATAAAGTTTTGCAAGTAATCAGGCGATCGCATCAAAATACTTTAGAGTTAGTGCAAACGTTACTCGATGTTTACCGTAATGATACGCAAGGTTTACAATTGCGTTGTTCATCAATAGATTTAGTCACAGTAGCAGAATCGGCAATTTCGACTCTTCTTGATTTAGCTTCATCTCGCCAAGTATACATTCACCTGGGTTTCGCTAGTTCAGAGTTTCGTTCGCGAGCTATAGTGAATGGAGATGCTTTACAGCTACAGCGTGTTTTTGTCAACTTGATTGCTAATGGGGTTAATCATTCGCTGCGAGGTGGTAAAGTAGAAGTTGTATTTATTCCCAATGGAATTAATCATACAGTCAAAATTATGGATCAAGGGCAGGGAATTACAGAGGAAGAATTACCCTTATTATTTGAAAGGTTTTATCAAGGACACACTAACCGTCAAGCCAAAGGTGCGGGTTTAGGACTTTATTTGAGTCGGCAAATCATTGAAGCGCATGGCGGTAAAATTTGGGCAGAAAAACGTAAAAGTGGTGGAGCTATCTTCGGGTTTAGTATACCTGCTTTTGTTAACAATTAGAGTAATGAAAACAGAGCCAATAAAAATTTTATTAGTAGAAGACGACGAGTTGTTTAGATTAGGAATTTCCACGCGATTGCATCAAGAAGAAGGGTTGGAAATTGTAACCGAG
Organism: Plectonema cf. radiosum LEGE 06105; assembly: GCF_015207665.1. Taxonomy (GTDB): domain Bacteria; phylum Cyanobacteriota; class Cyanobacteriia; order Cyanobacteriales; family Nostocaceae; genus Rivularia; species Rivularia radiosa_A. The sequence goes on along the minus strand of NZ_JADEWL010000027.1, from coordinate 38,724 downwards.
GCTGAAGATGGAGAAACCGCAATTAAATTAGCTTGTCAACTACCCTTAGATATAGTAATTTTAGATGTAGGATTACCCGGTATAGGTGGTGTAGAAGCCTGTAGTCAAATCAAAGAACGTCGTCCGAATTTACCAATATTAGTTTTAACTTCTCATTCACAAAAGATTTTAATTACTCAATTAATTCAAGCTAAAGCTAATGGTTATTGTTTAAAAGGAATTCCAGCCGAAAACCTAATTTTAGCAATTCGCTCGGTAGCCTGTGGCGCTTCTTGGTGGGATAGTACCGCTACCGTAGAAATTCAAACGACTTTTCAAGCTTCTCAATCAAATTCAAATTTTATATCAAATTCTACAAATACATCTTCTTCTGAAAATAATACCTTAACTAAAAGGGAACGGGAAATATTAACATTATTAGTGGCAGGTAAATCAAACCAGGAAATAGCAGAAAATCTGTTTATTACTTCCGGTACGGTACGAGTTCACATTCATGCAATTTTACAAAAGTTAGAAGTACGCGATAGAACTCAAGCTGCGATTGTTGCAATTCAGCAAGGATTAATTAATTCTCAATATATTGAACAAAAGTAATTCAATAGTAATTCAATTAAATATTGGGATTTCCCAATTTTAAATTAAACTAAAGGTAAAAGTATTTCAAATTCAGTTCCTTTATTGAGTTGCGAAAAAAAATTTAATTTACCACCATGTCTGCCTGTTACAATGCGATAACTTACAGCTAAACTCGTTTCTTTATCAGCCTTTTTATCTACAGAAAAAGATGCTTTAATTTGCTGTTGTAATTCGTATGACATTGCCGGACCATTATCTGCAATACAAATTGATACCCAGCGAAAATCAAGGGAGCCTGGTACATTTGATGGCTGAGAAATAACTTTTGTGATTATTTCAATAGTGGGTTTATGAGAACTTTCCTCAGATAATTCCGTTTCAAATTGCTGTCTAACTGCTTCATCAAGTAAAGTATCTACAGCCCTACTTAATATATTCATAAATACTTGATTTAACTGTCCCGAAAAACAATATACGGGAGGAAGATGACCAAATTTTTTGATAATATTAATTTCGCCTTTTAAGCGACTACCGATCAACAATATAGTACTATCTAAGTTAGCGTGTAAATCTACAGGTTTGGGATAAATTGCATCAATATGACAGAAATTTTGTAATCCAGTCACTAGTTTTTTTAATCTCTCTGCACCAGTCCGAATACTGGCAAGTGCTTGTGATAAATCGGATTCTAAAAAATCAAATTCAATATCTTGCTTTAAATACAACACATCATCGGGAGTATTTGGTGTATTATGATCGTAAATTTCGATCAGCTTAATTAAGTCTTTACTGTAATTAGAAACGTGAGTTACATTACCCCAAATAAAGTTTACAGGATCTAAAATTTCATGCGCTACCCCATCAACTAAACGTCCTAAACTCGCCATTTTATCATTTTGAATAATTTGAGCTTGGCTACGTTCGTATCTTACCTGAGTTTCAATTCCGCGAATTTGCCAAGAAGCAATATTTAACTCCTGCATATCCAATAATCTGTATTGATCGGATGTAGTTTTTACTACTATCGGTTCTGATAAAAATTCTGGCGATCGCCGCAGTGTAAATTGCATAGCACATAAAATCGATGTGGTATCTGCTAGCTCTAAAATCGGCGTGCGAGCGTAGCTGTACAATGTACTGAGCGGTTGATGGAAAAATAAATCCTTTCCGAAAGGACGAATTAAAAACTCTAATAACTGTCTGCGGGAAATCATTCCAGCATATTTACCTTTGTTTAACAAAATTGCTCCCGGTAACAAGGGATATTTTTCAAAAACTTCAGCTACTTCTTTACCAGTAAAGTTCATCTCCACTGAAAACTCGTAAAGGGGTAATTCCAGAAGCTTAGACTCCAAACCGAGGTCATCATTGCTACCCTCAATTAACAATGGGGGTGAAATTTGCGAACTAAATTCCTGTTGCACTGCAAACCTCGTTCCTAAAATATAGATAATAAACAAACATAATCGCTAATTAATTAGCATTATCATCCGTTTTAACATCTTCATGCCCTATCAGTCTCGGATCAATGAATAATCATTAATGCACGATGAGATATGATAATTAATAATTAATAATTAATAGTTGGTAATTGATAACTGATTATGCTATCTAGTCCTCAATCTTTAAATAGTGCGATATCTCCAGGAAGTTTACGGAGAGTGCATCACATTGCTTTGAATGTCCAAGATATGCAGGCTTCTCGACATTTTTATGGCAATATTCTGGGTTTACACGAACTTACGGGTGATGATGTACCAGCTACTTTGGTTAACTTAGTTGCAGCGGGAAAAGTCGCGAATTTTAAGACTCCCGACGGTACGATATTAGATTTATTTTGGGAACCGGATTTATCACCACCAGATCCAAATCCCGAACGTGGTTTTACTCGTGCAAATCATTTAGCATTTGATATTGCTTCCGAATTGTTTGATCATGCAGTCGAGGTACTCAGACAGCATCAAATAAAAATTGCTCAAGAACCCGTTACCCGTCCTACCGGAAGAGGAGTTTATTTTTACGATCCAGATGGGTTTATGGTTGAGATTCGCTGTAATCCACAATGAAATAAAAGTCGTTATTAATGATGTAATTACTTTGAAAGCCATAACTATTAAAGAAGTACGCCAAGAGTTTCATAATTCTAATTCAGTTGATGATTTTAAGATGATGTAAACATTAACAATATTAGTTTAGTTTGGTTTAGCTTGGAATATTAATTCTTAGTTTAACTTATTTACTTTATTTACCTACAAATGCAATTAAGCGATAATGCTCAACAGTTAGATTTATTTGAGTTTTTTAAGCCAATTAAACCAAACCTAGTAACTATTAAACCTAAATTTACATTTATAGATTTATTTGCTGGAATTGGTGGATTTAGAATTCCTCTTGCGGATTTAGGTGGAGTTTGTCTAGGTTATTCAGAAATAGATAAAGAAGCTATTAAAACTTATCAGAAAAATTTTATTTCTGAGCAAAATTCAAATGAGCTTTTTTTAGGAGATATTAATAATATAAATAAACTACCTTTTGATATAGATATAATTGTGGGGGGAGTTCCTTGTCAACCTTGGTCAATTGCAGGTAAATTAAAAGGTTTAAATGACCCCAGAGGTCAGTTATGGTTGGATGTTTTTCGAGTAGTAGAATTTAATAAACCCAAAGCTTTTATTTTTGAAAATGTCAAAGGTTTAATGGAACCACGAAATAAAGGCAGTCTTAATTATATTATTAACAGTTTGACAACTTTAGGTTATATAGTCAAATATCAAGTATTAAATTCCTATGATTTTGGTTTACCTCAAGATAGAGATAGAATTTTTATGGTTGGAATCAGAAATGATTTAGAAAACTCTTGGGGTTTTACCTTTCCTAAACCTTTAGATAATAAAATCAAACTTTATGATGTAATATCTGGTGTGGAAAAAAGTCATGTTGTCAAGAAAAAGTTTAGTCCAAATATTTTATATAAAGGTGGTAAAATCCCAGCGTCAAGAGGTAGATTTCAAAAAATAGATGAACTCAATGATTTTTTTACTTTCGCTGATATTAGAGATGGACATACTACGGTTCACTCTTGGGATTTAATTGAGACAAGTGTGAGAGAAAAACTAATTTGTCAAACTATTTTAAAAAATCGAAGAAAAAAAATCTATGGACTCAAAGACGGAAATCCTTTAAGTTTTCAGGTGTTAGATAAATTAATCCCCAATCTTAATCAAAAAGAACTTGATAATTTGATTCAAAAAAAGATTCTTCGCTTAATTGAAGATAAAGGATATGAATTCGTTAACTCCAAGATTTCTTCCGGAATTGACGGAGTATCTAAAATATTTTTACCTCATGCTGATGCAATAGCAACCTTAACAGCTACAGGGACTAGAGATTTTGTAGCCACAGTATCTTTAGAATGTCAAGAACCAGAATTATATAAACATTCATTTATTCAAAACATTTATAAACAAAAAAAATTTAAACCTTTAACAGCCCGATACTATGGAAAATTACAAGGATTTCCTGATACTTTTCAAATAGCTAATAGTGAAACAACAGCAAAACATCAATTTGGTAATGCAGTTTCAGTTCCCGTTGTTTATAATTTAGCAAAAGCATTGTTAAAATTAATTTTGTAATTTGTATGCGGATGACTGCGATTAGCTCTAATACTCGAATTAAAATAAAAGGTTATTTAGAGGGGTTTATTCAAGGACTTATTGATGAGTATAAGGGACGTGAAATCTTAAAAGCTGACAATGCAGAAGAGTATTTATCAAGATTTTCATCTAATGGAGAGCTAAAACCGTTTCAAGCAGCATTAATTCCTCCAGCATTAATACGTATCAATCAATTTGAACGTGGTTTGAGTACAAGGTTAGGGAATTCTATTGAAGAATGCGCTCGTTTAATTGCTTTAGAATACCATCAAAAAGCGCTTAGAGGTTACGATATTAAAGCTGATGTAAGTCTTAGAGCTTTTGCGGAAGCCGAATGTCAAAAAGAAAATTATGAATCATCAACTAAAACAGGACAAACTAGACCTTCCTTAGAAGAAATGATAGCAGCAGTACTCCAAGCTAGATGTTCTGATGATTTACAAACAAAAAGCGTTCGTACAGACTTGTATATTCTGGCAAAAGATGGAACAGAATACTTCTTTGAAATTAAAGCACCAAAACCTAATAAAGGACAATGCTTAGAAGTTACACAACGATTGCTGAGATTTCATCTACTAGGTGGTAAATCTCGTCCTCAAGTTAAGGCTTATTATGCTATGCCTTATAATCCCTATGGACGAAAAAAAAGTGATTATAAATGGTCATATGCAAAAAAATATATGCCTTTTGATGATGCTGTAGTTATTGGTTCGGAGTTTTGGAATATTATTGGAGGAGAAGCTGCTTATAAAGAGTTATTAGAAATTTATTTGGAAGTTGGAAGCGAAAAAAGTAAACATATGCTTGATACTTTAGCTTTTGGATTTGAATAATAATTTTGAATGAATCTTCGTTACAGCCAAGAAAACCAAGTTCGTAGGTGTAGGTTGGGTTAGACGCTTTTATAATTTAAGGTTGAATTACCGAATGTATATTGCGTCGTAACCCAACATCTTTTCTACCTTACATCTGAGGAAGGATATTTTTATTTATCTAAGATCCTGATGTTGGGTTACGACACCATAGTAAAATTTCTCGTAATAATCAAGTTTGATTTTGGTGTCTAACCCAACCTACAAAAATAAATCTTTACTAAAAAACAGCATATACACGTCCCAACAGATTATATCAAAAAAAAAATAAAAATTTTGACAACATTTTTATACAGTCAATCAAACAACGTAATTCCGTTAATTAAATGACAATATTGGCATTATTAATGATATTATTCTCAATTTAGAAAATTTTTGTAATTTTTTATCACAATATATAGAGTCAAACTCATGAATTAAATTTTAAAATATTGAGTTCTGTTAAGCAAAAAAATAATTGATACTAAAATTAAATATTTAAAGCCGTATTTAAACCCTTGAATAGATTTTAGGTTGGGTTACACGCTTTCATTATTTGGGGTTTTAGTTAAAAATCTATATCGCGTCGTAACCCAACATCTATTCTTATATCCACGACTTGGATGTTGGGTTACGAAACCATTAATAAAGATACTCGTTACAAACAATATTGATTTTGCTGTCTAACCCAACCTACAAACTACAAACTAAATGCGATCGACATCAAGAAAAATACAAAGGCAATTTATTCAGTGGTGAAAGTAATTTATATGGCAATAAAACTCTAAAAACCGTATTTATATTGAGAAAAATCGGGTGTTATATAATTCGTGTTGGTAAAAATTGCAGCAAACAATGGATTATTACCCACCATTAATTAAAGAAAGAAAAATAAATAAACCTTGAGTAATATCCAAGGAAACTCAGTCCTTGGGTTATGATCTTATATTGTCAGCTTGCAAGAAGCATCCTTCATCCATGACTGCATCTAAAAACCAGAGTACAACTATCACCGACCATCGCACGGTGGATATTAGTAAGCTGAGTCAAATGTACCAGCATTATATTGAAACTAAGGAAAAACATCCTCATGCGGTGCTATTTTATCGAGTAGGCGATTTTTTTGAATGTTATTTTGCAGATGCTGTCACTTTAGCCACTGAATTAGAACTTGTCTTAACTAGCAAACAAGCTGGTGCTGATGTGGGACGAGTCGCAATGAGTGGTGTTCCTCATCATTCTTGGGAACGTCATGCCACTGGGTTAGTAGAAAAGGGTTATGCTGTGGTGATTTGCGACCAGGTAGAAGATGCTTCCCAGGTTGCTGCTGGTCGATTGGTGAAGAGGGAAATTACCCGGATTCTTACTCCCGGTACTCTGCTTGAAGATGGAATGCTCAAAGCTAATCGTAATAATTATCTAGCCGCTGTGGTAATTGCCGGAGATAATTGGGGTTTGGCTTATGCTGATATTTCTACGGGAGAATTTCTCACTACTCAAACAAATGATTTGGAGCATCTCACTCAAGAATTGATGCGGTTGCAGCCGAGTGAGGTCTTATTTCCCATTAATGCTCCGGATTTGGGTGCTTTATTAAGACCCGGTGAAAAGTCTCACAGTTTACCGGAATGTTTACCAACAACATTTTGTTATGCTTTGCGATCGCAAGTTGCGTTTTCTCAAGCGGAAGCGAGAAGCCGGTTATTACAAAAGTTCAAGCTCCGTTCTTTGGAAGGACTTGGTTGTGACCATCTGCCTTTAGCTGTTCGGGCTGCTGGTGGTTTATTGGAATATCTAGAGGAAACGCAAAAGGAAAATCAAGTACCTTTACAACCTCTACGGACTTATACTTTTAATGATTTTTTAGTTGTAGATTATCAAACTAGACGCAACCTAGAAATTACTCAGACGATTCGCGATGGAACTTATCACGGTTCTTTGTTGTGGGCAATGAATCGGACAACTACAGCAATGGGTGGACGTGCTTTACGACGATGGTTGTTACAACCGTTATTGGATATTAAAGGAATTAATTCTAGACAAGATACTATACAAGAGTTGATCGAAAATACCACTTTACGTCAAGATTTGCGGGGATTGTTACGACAAATTTACGATTTGGAAAGGTTGAGCGGACGTGCTGGTTCTGGAACTGCTAATGCTAGGGATTTATCTGCTTTGGCGGATTCTTTATCAAAGTTACCCCAGTTAGGTTATTTAGTTAAGGATGCTCGTTCTCCTTTTTTGAAAGCTTTACAAAAAGTTCCCCCAAACATGGAAGAATTAGCAGCCAAGATACAGGCACATATTGTCGAATCTCCACCGATACAAATCAAGGAAGGTGGTTTGATTCGTGCTGGGGTAAATCCTTTACTTGATGAAAGACGTAGTTTGGTAGAAGAAGACCAAAAGTGGATTGCCAATTTAGAAATAGATGAAAGAGAAAGAACGGGAATTCCCAAATTAAAGGTAGGTTTTAACAAGACATTTGGTTACTATCTGAGTGTTTCTCGCGCTCAAGCTGAACAAGTTCCTGATAATTATATTCGCAAGCAGACTTTAACTAATGAAGAACGTTATATTACTCCGGAATTAAAGGAAAGGGAAGCCAGAATTCTCACCGCCAGAGATGATTTAAATCAGTTGGAATATGACATCCTTGTCGCTTTGCGGGAAGAAGTTGGATCTCTTGCCGAAGTTATTCGCAATATTTCCCGTGCTGTAGCAGCGGCAGATGTCTTATGCGGTTTAGCTGAATTAGCAGTTTTTCAAGGTTACTGTCGCCCCCAAATGGTGGAGGGACGAGAAATATCTGTTATCGATGGACGACATCCAGTAGTGGAACAGTCTTTACCAAGTGGTTTTTTTGTACCGAATTCCACTTTTTTAGGTAGGGAAGAAAATCAAGACCCAAATTCTTCTCCTGATTTAATTATCCTTACTGGTCCCAATGCTAGCGGTAAAAGTTGTTATTTACGTCAGGTAGGATTAATTCAGTTGATGGCGCAAATTGGTAGCTTTGTTCCTGCAACTTCCGCGACTTTAGGAATTTGCGATCGCGTTTTTACCCGTGTAGGTGCTGTGGATGATTTAGCTACCGGACAATCTACTTTTATGGTGGAAATGAATGAGACGGCTAATATTCTCAATCATGCAACTTCAAGGTCTTTAGTATTATTAGATGAAATTGGCCGAGGTACGGCAACTTTTGACGGTTTATCTATCGCATGGGCTGTGGGAGAATATATTGCTACGGAACTTTTAGCTAGAACAATTTTTGCTACCCATTATCACGAATTAAATGAATTATCATCGCTGTTAAATAACGTTGCTAATTATCAAGTCACGGTGAAAGAAATGCCCGACCAAATTATCTTTTTACATCAAGTTCAACCTGGTGGTGCTGATAAATCCTACGGTATTGAAGCGGGAAGATTAGCTGGTTTACCAACAAAGGTGATTACGCGAGCCAAACAAGTTATGGAACAAATTGAACAACATAGTAAAATCGCTATCGGTTTGAAATCCCTCGATTAATCTGGTTAAGAAATAGGAAATAAGCAAAAATCAAAACACTTTTTAGCTTTCGTTTTTCAATTTTACTTTATTCCCTTTCCCTTTCTTGCTTAAAGATACTGTGCTAAAGTTTTAATCAGGGTTGTTTTTGGTACTGCACCAACAACCGTATCGACTTGCCGACCGCCTTTAAATACTATTAATGTTGGAATACTGCGAATACCGTAATGACTGGCAACAGTGGGATTTTGGTCTGTGTTTAGTTTCACCACTTTTACTTGTCCTTCATATTCCCCAGCTACTTCATCTACCACCGGAGCAACCATCCGACAAGGACCACACCAAGGCGCCCAAAAGTCTACTAGTACCGGAATTTCGCTTTCGAGGACTTCTTGCTTGAACGTGGCTTCTGTCACATTCGTAATCGTGTCCATTACTGTCCTCCCTATTCATCTTATTTCTATAATTCGATAAAATCGAATAATTAAACTATAGACCTTTTTAAGATAAGCTGCAACAATGAGATTTCTTTATCATCCAGAGCGAAAGAATATATATTTAGCGGGGGTGCTTTATGCATTAGGAGACCCGGTAAGGTTAGAGATTGTCAGACAGTTAGCAGTCAAAAAAGAGCAATGCTGTAGTGACTTCAATTTTGCGATCGCGAAGTCAACGATGTCGAATCACTTTAAAATTTTGCGGGAGTCGGGGGTAGTATTGACAAGAAAAGAAGGAACCCAGCATATAAATACTTTGCGAAACGAAGATTTAGAAGAATTATTTCCAGGATTATTGGCAGCGGTGTTGAATTCGGCGCAACCATTTATAATTCCGCAAAAAGAAGTAGTTGAGCAAACTGTTTATTACCATTAATATTTTGTAGTTGGTGGTGTAAATTCCCAAATAGAAATAGATGAAGATAAACCTTACCCAGGAGTTGCCGTTGCGATCGACAAACCAGGAAATACGCTGTGGGTGATTGTGGTAGATGGGAAACAGCCAGTTTATAGTGAAGGGTTCTGAGTTTAGATGGTGGTGGTTCAACAACATTAGTAATGGCAAAGAATAATCAACCAAAGCTGCTAAATGCACCGATTCATACGGGCAGTACCTATGGGAGAGCGTGCAGTTGCTAACTATTTGGGTTTTTACGGAGATAAATTGTAAAGTGCTATGCTTGAGATTTTGAATTGATTAAATGATTATTACAAAGCGCTGGTAAGTGCTGCGATGACTTATAACTAATAGTTACACTAGTTGATATTAAAACTAATTACATATTAAGGAGTAGTTAAATGGTTAATGAGCGGGACTATACATTAATAATTGATAAAAGCGGTAGTATGTCCACTCCCGACCAAGCTGGTGGTAGAAGTCGATGGCAGATAATGCAGGAATCTACCCTTGCTTTAGCGAGAAAGTGCGAGCAGTTAGATCCGGATGGAATGACAGTTTATCTATTTTCTGGTAAATTCAAACGTTACGATGATGTGACATCAGATAAAATCGCGCAGATATTCATGGAAAATGACCCTGCGGGGACTACAAATTTAGCAGCAGTACTCAAAGACGCAACTGATAATTATTTTAAGCGTAAAGCCGCAGGTCAAACTAAACCCAACGGAGAAACCATTTTAGTTGTAACTGATGGTGAGCCTGATGATAGAAAAGCGGTTTTTGAAGTAATTATCAATGCTTCTCGTCAGATGGAAAAAGATGAGGAATTAGCAATATCTATTGTTCAAGTTGGTTCGGATGCTCAAGCAAGCAAATTTCTCAAAGCTTTAGACGACCAAATGGAATCAATTGGTGCAAAATTTGATATTTGCGATACCGTAACTTTGGATGATATGGAAGATATGACTCTTGCGGAGATATTAACGAATGCAATTACTGATTAACTTAGTTAATAGATTAATAAACTAATAAATTAATCATAGGAGAATGAATCGATGTTAGAAAATCGCGATTATACTTTAATTATTGATAAAAGCGGTAGTATGGCAACTCCGGACCAAAAAGGTGGTAGAACAAGATGGGTAGCAGCAGAAGAGTCAACTTTTGCTTTAGCAACTAAATGCGAAGAATTTGACCCGGATGGCATTACTGTATATACATTTTCCGGTAGATTCAAAAGATATGAGAATGTGACATCTGCGAAAGTGATGCAAATTTTTCAAGAAAACGATCCTTCGGGAACAACAGATTTAGCTTCGGTATTAAAACACTCTACCGATAATTATTTTCAGCGCAAAGCTGCGGGTGAAACTAAGCCAAATGGTGAGACAATTTTAGTGATTACCGATGGTGAACCTGATGACCGTAAAGCGGTAATGAAGACGATTATCGAAGCTTCTCGTCGCATGGATAGGGATGAAGAATTAGCAATTTCCTTTATTCAAGTTGGTAAGGATGCACAAGCTACTCGCTTTCTCAAAGTATTGGATGATGAATTGCAAAGTGCTGGAGCCAAGTTTGATATCTGTGACACAATTACAATGGATGATATGGAAGATTATAGTCTTTCAGAAGTATTGCTCAATGCAATTGTTGATTAGTTGTTCCAATTAATTTAATCGCAATCAAACAGATGGATTCCATTGATAAGTTATTATCCGAACTCAAAGCTGAATATCAGAAACCAGCTAATCTTCCCACCCAAAGAACTGAGGAAGTTGAGAAAGTTAAACTTGACTCATCTCCTCTATCTTCTTCTTTTTCCACATCTCCATCAGCAAAAAAAGATGTAATAGATAATATTTTATCCCAAGTAAAGCAAGATTTTGAGCAGAAGCAATTATTGCAAGAACAACAAAAACAGCAACAACTGGAAAAGGAAAGAATTGGACAGGAAAAATTAAAAGTAAAAGAGTTAGAAGGGTTAAAAAAACAAGCTCAAGAATGGTTAAATAAATTAGAACCATTATCCCCCGAAGGACTTTGGTTTGAAAGTTTTGCTAAAAATTATAATTCACAACTAGAAGCAGCTATTGAATATTTACATACCCATTGATAATTGATAACTGATAACTATATGTCATAAAGTACACGCTTCGCGCTTCACTGTTTGTTGACTGATAAATGCTTTACTCCCCATTCATGCATTGCCTGAAGAATCGGTTGTAAACTTTCTCCTAAAGGTGTGAGGGAATATTCGACTTTTGGGGGAATTTCTGCATAAACTTTTCGATGTACTATGCCATGTTCTTCCATTTCTCTTAATTGCTGAGTCAGCATTTTTTGAGTAATTCCGAGTAAAGCACGCTGTAATTCTCCAAAACGTTTTACTCCTGAAAGTAATTCTCTGATAATCAATACTTTCCAACGCCCTCCGATTACTTCAAGGGTGGTTTCGACTTCACAACTAACCATCTTTTTGTGGTTTTCCACTTTAGTTTTCATCGTTAATTTTTAGTTTGTGTTTTGTTGAGTAAACAAATAAAAAATGCTATGTAATCAACACAAAATAGGCGCATAATAATATAATAATTAATAAAATCAGAAAATTATCTGCACGTAATAAATTAATTGCTTATAATATTAAATTAATTTAATCCAGAAGTGGCTTTTAAAAACTTATTAACAAGATTATTGAAAGAACTTTTTAATTGATGTTTGCGGTACCATCTTTGAAAAGCTGCTTCATAATCTTCACCTTTAGTTTGAAAAGTATTCCAACCATCCAGACCTACAAGCATACCCCAAAATAATACAATATAAAGCGACCAGTTAATACCACCACCCGTGAGCAAATCCATCGATAGTAAAAAGGTGTTGACAATCGCATAATTACCCACACGCTTTCTAAATCTTCTTTGACGGTGAGCGTTAAATGCTAGTCGATGCTGTATTTCACCTTGTTTACTTACCCAATCGTTTTCTGCTAATTGTAGATTTTCCGGGGAGATATCCAACTCAGCTGCGATTTCCACAAGTACCTCGTAAGAAAACTCTTTTTCATCCCCCGCTTGACGTGCGATCGCTAACTGCAAAATCTGCTGTACGTCTTCTTGGCTATAACAACGATTAATTTTATCTCCCGAATTCGCCATAATACTAGTCTCTTCTATTACTTTTAATAGAGAATTTTTTTTCAGCACCAAGTACTGGTATTATCTCTAGAGTAACAAATCCATCAGGTTAAAGGTTAAAGGTTAAAGGTCAAAGTTTAGAGTTTTTAATTTCTAATTTCCTGATCTCTCCATCCCTAAGTATTCGGAGCTGATATTGTAGTATCTACGGATTCTTTGGCAAAAAATCGCAGAGAAATCCAATAAGTGAAAATATGAGAAAGTAAACCTAAAGGGCCAGCAAATAAACAAAGAGCAAGGGAGTGGAAAGTCCAAATACCTGTTTTAACTCCTGCTAAATAAATATAACGTCCCACGAATAAATCCATTACCAAGAAATGAATCCAACCAGTTGCGGCAGCGGTTTCCGAAGCAAAAAAGCGAGCAATATCAGCTAGTTGAGGATTAGATAAAGCTTGAGCATTTTCGGGTGTAATGCTGCTGATAAACAAGTATAAATATAATCCAGCTAATGGTACAAATGGAATATAGGACTGCATAATGTTTTGAGTTACTTTCCACTTCGGTAGAAAAATCATCAATACCCAAAAAGGTAGAACGTAAAGATTGGCAATATTAAATAATTCACTAATAGACATAAAAACCTCCAATATTAACTACGTAGTTAAATCAGTGAACAGTGAACAGTTATCAGTTATCACGGTTTCAGTTGGGGATTTAACCCCGACTGAAACACACCACTTTTAGAAGTGGGGGACTGTGAGTGCCAATTGATTTACAGTTTTTAACTGATAACAGTTGAATATCAATAAAATCAGTATATATCTATTGAGTATATTTTTATTTTATTTTTACCGATTTAGTTCATAAATTTAATTTTTATAAAACAAATTTTTTTCCACAAGGATGCTGATTAATTTAATATTGTGATGATATTTTTTTTGCACGCCAAATTCTGCAATAATATATCTTTAACTTAAAAAGGAGTAGCATATTTTGGCGACTATTAACTACGTAGTTAAATCAGTGAACAGTGAACAGTTATCAGTTATCACGGTTTCAGTTGGGGATTTAACCCCGACTGAAACACACCACTTTTAGAAGTGGGGGACTGTGAGTGCCAATTGATTTACAGTTTTTAACTGATAACAGTTGAATATCAATAAAATCAGTATATATCTATTGAGTATATTTTTATTTTATTTTTACCGATTTAGTTCATAAATTTAATTTTTATAAAACAAATTTTTTTCCACAAGGATGCTGATTAATTTAATATTGTGATGATATTTTTTTTGCACGCCAAATTCTGCAATAATATATCTTTAACTTAAAAAGGAGTAGCATATTTTGGCGACTATTAAATGTAGAGATAGAACTTTTTCTAATATACAAGCAATTGTATTTGACAAAAATGGGACTTTAGAAGATTCAGAAAAAGATTTACGTAATTTTGCTCAAAAAGCAGCGCGAATTATAGATGCTCAAATACCTGGTATTGGAGAGCCTTTATTAATGGCATTTGGTGTTAATGGTGATATTTTAGATGCTGCGGGTTTAATGGCTGTAGCAAGCCGTCAGGAAACCGAAATTGCGACAGCAGCTTATATTGCGGAAACGGGAAGAGGTTGGATTGAATCCTTAGAAATAGCTCGTAAAAGTTTAAATGAAGCAGATACATATCTGGGTAATTCTGCTTCCTCATTATTTGCAGGTAGTCTAGAAATATTACAAAAGCTTTCACAAGCGGGATTAAAATTAGGTATTCTTTCAGCCGCAACAACCGCAGAAGTAAATAATTTTGTAGCAATTCATCAACTCGGTGAATATATAAACTTAGAAATGGGAGTAGATGGTAATATTTTTAAACCAGAACCAGCTTTATTTTTGCAAGCTTGTGAAAAATTGGCAGTAGAAGCAAGCTCAACATTAATGGTAGGAGATTCGGTTGGTGATATGCAAATGGCACGGAATGCTCAAGCGGCTGGTTGTATTGGTATTACTTGGATTGGGCGTTCAGATAATGTTCGAGGTGCGGATGTAGTAATTAATAAATTAGATGAAATTCAAGTTGATTAATTACCTACTACTCAGTACAGAGAAGTCGGGTTTCTCAAAGAAATCCGACTTCTGAGTCTACAAATAAGCAGGAGAAACATAGAAAATAATTTCCTAACGTTGTACAACAACTGTAGTTCCAACTGATGCCCAATTGAATAATTTTTTGGCTTGATTAGGTGCTAAATTCACACAACCATGACTAACTGGTGTACCAAAATTATTATGCCAGTATGCCCCATGAATTCCATAACCACCTTGATAATACATTGTGTGGGGAACATCAGGAATGTCGTAACCATCACCTTTCATCCGAGTTTGCTTTAACTTTGTGTAGATATTAAATACACCAATTGGGGTAGGAGTTGACCTTTTTCCTGTAGAAACAGTAACTCCAAAAACAGCTTTATTTCCTTCCCAAGCAATTAATCTTTGTTCTGACAAATCTACTTGAATCCAACGTTTATTGGAATTTTTCAACTGACTAACTTTTTGACTAACCCGCTGCATATTATTTCCTAAAGCTTTATTTGTCGGAAAACTTACAACAGTAGCCGACAATAATATAGCCGCAACAAAAGTTTTAAAATAGCGAATATACTGAGGTGAATTTAGGTTTTCCATAGTAAATATTCTCAAATGTGAGCGTTTTTGTTTATTCTCTTTTTTAGTTGTATTTAATAGCTTATTTCTGTTATAAGCTATGAACATCTCTATTTTTATCTTACTTTATCTTTTGCAGTAGAGTTTCTGTCTGTTGAGTTATTAAATCCCAATCTTCAGATATAACTAGATGTTTAGGGAATAACTCACTACTTAATCCAATTGCGATCGCACCTGAAGAGATAAATTCTGCTGCATTTTCTAAAGTTACTCCCCCGGTAGGAATCAAGGGAATTTGTTTTAAGGGAGCTTGTAAACTTTTGATATATTCAACATTACCTACTGCTTGTATAGGAAATACTTTGACGCAGGTTGCTCCTAAAGTCCAAGCTGTAACAATTTCTGTTGGAGTCAGCGCTCCGGGTATAATTGGTATATTTAAATTTACAGCCGCTGAAATTATTTCTGGGTCAATATGAGGAGTAAACAAGAATTGCGACCCTGCTTGTACTGCTTGCTGCATTTGTTGTAAGTTTAACAGCGTACCCGCGCCAATAATACAATCAGGAATTTCTCTACGTAATTCTACGACTAATTCTGCTGCATTAGGAGTGTTCCAAGTTACTTCAATGAGCTTTATTCCCCCAAATGCAACGGTTAAAGCCATTTGTCGAGCTAAATTTTTTTTATTAGCACGAATTACGGCAATAACGCGATGTTTTTTTAAAAGTGTTAACCAAGAACTTGGGCATGGAAAATTAGGCATTGGACATTGGTAATTAAATATTTAAAATGTTTTATTTAAAGTTATTTTTTCTTGATTTAGATTACATAAATTATTTTTTGATTAAATAAAAAACCTGGAATTATTAATATTAACTCCTGTTTTATTTTCTGCTATTACGGACAAATAAAGCAAAAAATTTGATGTTTTTTTTGGGATTGAGTATATATATATGTATCGCTAATATGATAAAAGCTAAGTAAATAAAGGTAATTAGTCAACATGAATTACAAACAATTTTTGCAAAAAAGCTTTATAACATCGGTTGTTGCAGCAACAGTTATTCTCGGTGGAAGTAATTTAATCCAAACTTCTGCTCAAACCCCAACCATATCAAAATCCCCACAAATTAAACCTACCTTTACCTTAAAAGGACATATATGGGATATCGAAGCTTTAGCTTTTAGCCCCGACGGACAAACCTTAATTAGCGGTAGTTACGACCATACTGTAAAGATGTGGAACCTGACAAATGGTAGACTAATTACTACCCTTGACGGACACAAAGACGGGGTAAACGACGTTGTTATCAGTCCCGACGGACAGCTATTTTTTACTGGGGGAGGAACAGCACAAACCAATACCGATAAAGTAATTAAAGTATGGAGCATGAAAACCAGAAAACTGCTTCGTACCCTCAAAGGACATTCTCAAGGTGTGACTTCCTTAGCAATAACCGCTGACGGTAAAACTCTTGTTAGCGGTAGTTACGACAACACTATTAAACTGTGGAATCCGCAAACAGGTGCATTAATTCGCACTTTAACTGGACATAATAGTCCAGTACGTTCAGTAGCAATTAGTCCCGACGGCAAAACTCTCGCTAGCGGTGGAGGTTCCCTCCAAAGTGATTCCGACAAAACACTTAGATTATGGAACCTGGAAACAGGAAAACTAATTAGTAGTATCGAAGGAAACATCAACCTGATTAGTTTTATCGGCTTTACTCCCGACGGAAAATATTTAGTTAACGCTACAGACCCAAAAATCAACGTTTGGGATTTGAATACTGGAAAACTAGTCAATCGTTTTAGTGTATCAGATATTGAAGGCATTACCTCTGTAACTTTAGGAAACGATAGCAAAACCGTTGTCACTACCACATTAGATGGTGCAGTCACAATGTGGGATTTAAGTATTGGAAAAGCCATTAATACTTTCCTGGAAGCAGAAAACAACCCTCAAAATTACGACCAACTTTATCCTACCAGTACCGCATTTAGTCCCGACGGTAAAACCATTGCCATCGGAAAAGGAGGTGGAGCTTACAATTCAACCTTCCCAATCAGCATTAAAAAAATGCCTTGAGCAGGTTAGAGGTTTGGAGTTAGGAGTTAGGAGTTATGAGTTAGGAGTTAATGATTAAAAGTTAGGAGTTAGTTGTTGTCCACTCTCAACTGATAACTGATAACTGATAACTGTTTACTTTTCATGCTGTTCGTAAGCGGCGACAATCCGCTGTACTAAAGGATGACGTACAACATCTTTTTGAGAAAATTCACAGAATGCGATGCCTTCTACGTGCTTTAAAATTTGAAAAGCTGTTAATAATCCCGATTGTTGCTGTGATGGTAAATCACTTTGCGTCATATCACCCGTTACTACCATACGGGAACGGAAACCCAAACGAGTTAAAAGCATTTTCATCTGTGCTGGTGTCGTATTTTGAGCTTCGTCTACAATTACGAATGCATTATTTAAAGTTCTTCCCCGCATATAAGCTAAAGGTGCAACTTCAATTACTCCTTTTTCGATTAGTGATGGTACTTTGTCCGGATCAATAAATTCGTTGATAGCATCATAAAGTGGACGCAAATAAGGATTAACTTTCTGTTGTAAATCTCCCGGTAAAAAACCGAGTTTTTCACCTGCTTCTACCGCTGGACGAGTTAATATAAGTTTCTCATACTTATTATCAAGCAGCGCTTGCACGGCAACGACGACTGCTAAAAATGTTTTACCAGTACCAGCCGGGCCAATACAAAATGTTAAATCACGCTTGCGTATTGCTTCAATATACTGTCGCTGACGAAAGGTTTTAGCGCGAATTTGTTCACCACGACGAGTTTTAGCAAGTACATCCTTTTGCAATGTTTGCAGTTCATCTTCTCGATGAGTATCGAGGGCTTGACGCGCAGTTAAGATATCGGCCAGAGATAATATATTACCATTCGTCCAAATATCTTCTAAAGATTTTACCAACCGACGAACCAAATCGATTTGTTTTTCAGTGCCACTAACGTATAATTCTTGTCCTCGTAGTACTATTGTGGCTCCAGTTTGTCGCGATAGGGTTTTGAGATTTTCTTCCTCATTTCCCGCTAACGCCATAGCACTTGGGATATCTGGTAATTCTATTGTTATGGCATCTGCCATAGTGTTTATTCTTAGTAAGCAGTAAATATTAACAAAATGAACACAAATGCTCCGATGGGGAGACGAATCTTATTTGTTGTTTCCTATCAGCCATAGGGCTGATAGCGAATCCAACAAGAAACAATAAATATCAATAAATATTGTTTCAATCAAATACGAGTACGGGGTTGGGTGAAATTTCTGTTTCCGTCACCACGTCTTATTTTAGGTTTGGGCATCGGTAATTCTCGATTCTGTTCTTCGTTATTGGTAGTCGATACAGGTGCATCTTCCCGACTTTCATTACTACCGTAAATGTCTAGGTGTGCCGATTGTCCGGCGGCTTGAGCAGCAGTAGAAATCACCGTGCGAATAGCCTGAATATTGCGTCCTCCACGACCAAAAACTTTACCTTTATCTGCACTATCAAAGGCAATGCGAATCCAAACTCGTTTACTGCTACCAGAAATTTCGCAATCAACGCTTAAAGATTCTGGAGACTCCAAAAACGGCTGAATCAAGAATTTTACTAAACCAATGTAATCGGGAGTTATACGGGGGTTCGTTTCTCCTGCGTTATGAGGATACAGCTTCTGCACGGACTTGTTCAAAAACATTATTTTTTGTTAAAATGCGACGCACGGTGTCAGTTGGTTGAGCGCCCTGTTGTAACCGCTTCACAATGCCGGGAACGTCTAATTTTACTTCATTGGTTCTAGGATTATAAAAACCCAATTCTTCAAGGGGAAGACCATCACGACGAGAAAGGTTATTGATGGCAATTATCCGGTAACTAGCTTCTCGTTTTTTGCCAAATCGCTTGAGGCGGAGTTTAATCATGATTAAGAAGTTATGCTCCTAATTTTAATGGTGTTGGTTGACAACTACTAGTTGGCGATAAATCTATTTAACATTATGGAAGCATTTTACCTAAAAGGCTAATGCTCTTTATCGCAGGAAGATAAAAATTTCCCACAAGTAGCAAATGCTAATTTTAGCACTCACACGGCAGGAAGCGCTATTGTATGAGGTCAAAGGTTAGAGGTTAGAGGTTAAAGGTTAAGGGTTAAAGGTTAAAGGGTACCAAAACCTTTTTTCTTTTTTTCTTTTTTCGGTTTCTTTTTACCGCCAGCACCACCGGGATAACCCCGCCATCCTGGTGCAGCTTGATTACCGGCAGCCATTGGATTGCCGCCCATACCGTCAAACATTCCTCCCATTCCGGGAAAGTTGCCTTGACCCATTTGCTGCATCATACTCCGCATTCGCTGAAAATCACTGACTAATTTGCTGATATCTTTCTCTTTAAAACCACTTCCAGTTGCAATCCGTCGCCGACGACTGGGAGAACTTGCCAATAAATCAGGATTTTTGCGTTCTTCCTGAGTCATGGACTTAATCATCGCTTCGCAGCGCTTCAGCTGAGATTGTCCTTGTTCGAGTTGTTCGTTAGAAATTTTACCCATCCCTGGAATCATCTTCATGATACCTCCGAGGGAACCCATATTTTTCAACAAACGCAGCTGTTTGAGAAAGTCGGTAAAATCAAACTTCGCCGACAGCATTTTCTCTGTCATTTTTTCAGCATCGGCGAGGTCAAATTCTTCCTGGGCTTTTTCTACAAGGGTTAATACATCCCCCATCCCCAAAATTCGCGATGCCATTCTTTCGGGATAAAAGGGCTGTAGCGCTTCTACTTTTTCGCCCACACCAACAAATTTAATCGGCGCACCGGAAATTCTTCTTACCGACAGTGCTGCACCACCACGGCTATCACCGTCTAATTTGGTGAGAATTGCACCAGTAATACCAATTTGTTCGTGAAAGGTACGAGTCAAATTTGCTGCTTCTTGACCAGTCATCGCGTCTACTACCAGCAGCGTTTCATCGGGTTGGACGGTTTGTTTTACCTGGGCTAACTCCGCCATCATGTCTTCGTCAATTTGCAGACGACCGGCGGTATCAATAATTACGGTATCAATTCCTTCTGCCCTAGCCCGTTCCACCCCCAGACGGGCAATCTCAACTGGATTTGCGTCGCTTCCCAGTTCAAATACCGGCACGTCAATTTGTTGACCTAAAGTTATCAATTGGTCGATGGCAGCGGGACGGTAAACGTCTGTAGCAACCATCAAACAACTGCGTTCTAATTTTCTCAAGTGTAAGGCTAACTTAGCGGTTGCCGTGGTTTTACCAGTACCCTGTAAACCAGCCATCAACACAACTGTAGGCGCAACTTCGGCTTGTACGAGGGGAACGTTGGTTTCCCCCATGACTCTTACCAATTCGTCGTTAACTATTTTGATAAACTGTTGATCGGGACGTACTCCACTTAAAACTTCAGCCCCTTGTGCTTTGGCTTCTACTTCGCTAATAAATTCTTTGACTACTTGCAGGTTGACATCCGCTTCTAATAAGGCACGGCGTACTTCTCGCAGAGCTTCCTGAATATTGGATTGAGAAATCTTATCTTGTCCCCGGAGCTTTTTCCAGGTAGATTCTAAACGGTCGGCTAGTGCATCAAACATAATTCAATTTCTATTAGTCAGCAAGCATATTAACGCGCTATATAACAGCTTAATAGTTTTTAATTGATAAACGCACTTCTATTCCTCCAATGCGGGTAAAACTGGGTAATGGCTAATGGGTAATTGGTAATGGGTAATGGGTAATGGGTAATGGGTAATTGGTAATGGGTAATGGGTAATGGGTAATGGGTAATGGGTAATTAAATCCGTGTAATCAGTGTAATCCCTTTTAATCCGTGTTCAAAGCCGCTACACAATGATATCTTTTGTACTTGCGATCGCAAAAGTACAAAAATATAATTTAAATAATTAAATAATTCAATAATTAAATAATCAAACATTTCTTGCATATAATACAATTATGTATGTAATATCAACTATTGTTATTGACAATTAAATCACAATTAATTTTTATTTAAAGATACTTATTAACTATGAATACAACTAACTCGAAAAAAAATCATTTATCGGAATCTTTTAAAGATAGATTATATTTCGCATTCCAATTAATAGCTGTAGTTCTCACAAGTTATATATTTCTTTCATTGATAATTACGAATAAATCATCATTTTTATTAATTGGTATCAGTTTAGGTATTGGGTTGATTTTTATTGTTGGAAATATCTTGTTGAGTAAACAAAATGATTATTTAAAAAATCAAATTCCTAATACCGCTGATAATGTCGAAACTGAAGAAGAAGATAATATCCAAGAAAAAATCCTGAGTCAAATTACTCAAGGGAACAATATTAGCAGTTTAAACTTGATTTTCGCTGACTTAAAAGAGGTTAATTTAATTGGTGTTAATCTCAATAATATATATTTGAGCGGTGTTGAATTGAGCGGTGCTAATTTAACAGATGCCCAGTTAGTAGGAGTTGACTTGAGTGAAGCTAAGTTAGTAAATGCTCAGTTAGTAAATGCTCAGTTATTAGGTGCTAACCTCAACAGCATTAAGTTAACAGGTGCTAATCTAAATAACGCTAATTTAAAAGATGCTAACCTCAGTACAGCTGAGCTTAATCATGCTTGCTTAATCAATGCCATATTAATCAGTGCAAACCTCAGTGATGCTAAATTACTAAATGCTAACTTAACTAATGCCCAACTTCATAAAGCTTATCTGTGGAATGCTAATCTTAATAATGCTCAGTTAGTCAATGCCGATTTAACTTGCGCCTATATGAATAATGTCAAACTTAATAATGCTAACTTAACTCGCGCTAATCTCAAAGATGCTCAATTATGTACAGCTAAACTAAAAGATGCCAATCTAGAATCAGTTAATTTAAATCATGCTCAGTTAGATAATGCTAATTTGAAAAATGCCAATTTGAGCGAAGCTTGTTTAGAGAAAGCTAATTTACAAAATAGCAACCTTGAAAATGCCAATCTATATAATACTGATTTAAGAAAAGCAAATTTGACCAATACTAATTTGATTCATGCAAAAGTTGAAAATGCTCGCTTTGGAGATAATATAGGCATTAACGATGATGTCAAATTATACTTAAAGCGACATGGTGCAATTTTTGAACATGAATAGTTAGGTCATTTTTACGACACTAAAGTAATTAGGTTAGAAAAAGCTTCAGTTGCATCGGCTATGACTTTGCTTTGAAAAACAAATTCGCTATAGTCTGCCAAGTTATCTAAACCGACTACATTCAAGAGAACTTCAGTAGTTACCCATGCAGAAGTTTCAACTAATAGTTTCCGCCATTTTACTCTCATAATTTTCGCTTCCTTGCGAAATATATCAGTTTTTAATTAATTATTAATAAATGTAAATTATTTTAACGATTGATTTCAATACCTGAATTACAGAAGTGATGTAGTAATTTTACTTCTATAGAAGATGGAAATTACTCATTGACACGTTAACTGTTCCACAGCATCGGCTTGTGTTGGTAAAGCTGCGGTTAAAACTTCTGCTTCTGTATCAGTAACTAAAACGTCATCTTCGATGCGGATTCCTCGGACATCTGAAAAATCAGTTAAACGTTCCCAATTTACAGATGTTTTGTAGTTTTCGCGCACTTGAGTGTTATTAATAATTGCCGGTACTTGATAAAAACCAGGTTCAATTGTTACCAACATTCCTGTACGTAAAGGTCGATTGAGACGCAAGTAACCCAAACCAAAACGACTGCTTCTTTCTCTTCCGGTTTCGTATCCCGCTAAATCTCCCAAATCTTCCATATCATGTACATCTAAACCCAATAAATGGCCGATTCCGTGGGGGAAAAACAACG
The DNA here is from genome assembly GCF_015207665.1 of Plectonema cf. radiosum LEGE 06105. Classification (GTDB taxonomy): domain Bacteria; phylum Cyanobacteriota; class Cyanobacteriia; order Cyanobacteriales; family Nostocaceae; genus Rivularia; species Rivularia radiosa_A. The sequence goes on along the minus strand of NZ_JADEWL010000027.1, from coordinate 15,510 downwards.
CATGAGCATCTATATCTACTAATTCTTCGGGTGAACCTTGCAAAATACCTAAATTTACCAAACCTTCAGCAATAACTCTACAAGCACAAAGATGAATCTCTTCATATTCCACACCGGGACGTATTTTGTCAATGCAGGCATCATGTGCTGCTAAAACTATGTCATAAATATCTCTTTGGGTAGATGACATTTTCCCGTTCACAGCCCATGTGCGAGTCACATCCGCAGCCCAACCCGTGGAAGTTTCGGCACCAACATCAGCAAGTAGTAAGTGATTCGGTTGCAGGGTGTTTCCATAATGTTCGTTATGCAATACTTCCCCGCGCACTGTGACGATACTGTTATAAGATGTAGTCATATTATGAGCGATGATAACAGCCTCCATCGCTGCTCTTACTTGTGCTTCAATTTTTGCTGTGGATGTCGCTGCCATACCGGCTTTGTGGGCTTCTACAGTCACACTTACAGCTTTGCGTATTTCAGTCAAAGCAGCTTGATCATGGGTAAGACGCAATTCAACAATCGCTTTAGCTAATTCTAAGTCGATATTTTCCGGCGCACGTTGGGGTAAAATCCATCTATCTAATAATTGGGATTGTTGAGTCCAAGAAGCTGCATCTTGTACGGCAATTGTTGCCACACCTTGTAAATGGAATTCCAACTCTATGATTGGGTAAGCTTCATCCGCGCCAATTTGTTCTGCAATGCGATCGCGATTTGGCATTTCTCCATGCCACAAAGCGCTACTTGCTGCGGGATCATCCATGAATAATTGCATCTTACCTGCTTCTAAGCGAATCGCCGCATTTTGCAAAGGTAATCCGGCAAAATAGAGAAAATGACTACTAGAACGATGTGGAAAAATATTTGCAGCAAAGTTACGCGCACTAGGGCTTCCAGACCATAAAACTGCCGGAAAGTCAATTAATTTGGCTAATTTTTCTCGTCTTTGACGTAAAATATCTGCAAGAGAATTTGAATGGGGCATGGGTAATGGGTAATTGGTAATGGGATAATTATTTAACTGATAACTGTTAATTAATAATTAATAATTAATAACTAATAACTAATAACTGCAATGTTTTCTAAAACTAAAATTAGTGGGTTCAAAGAGAGTAATTTTCCGATTGAGGAACTGCCGGGGCTGAGCCAAGATGAAATTGATAATTTAAAGAATTGCAATGTTACAAATACTTTAGCTTTGATCGAACAAGGAAAAAATGTAGAAGAAAAATTGATGTTGGCACAGAAGTTGCAGGTTCATGTACAGTATGTGAATAAATGGGTTGCTCTAGCCGATTTAGCCAGGATTCCCAGTGTGGGAACCCAGTATTGTGGATTGTTGCTTCATGCTGGTATTGCTTCGGTGATGCAGTTAGTAACTACTCCTCCTCATCGACTACATAAACAAGTTTTGCGTCTGCAAGTTGCAACCCTACAGCGACGAGATTTATGTCCTGCGATCGAACAAGTGCAACAATGGGTTGAGCAAGCTAAATTAATTCATCATGTTAGTTGACAGTTGACAGTTGACAACCATTAACTCATAACTCCTAACTCCTAATTCCTAACTCCTAATTCCTAACTCATAACTCCTAACTCCGGTAGTACTAACTCCTCATTCCTTTTCCAATACCCCATTGAGAAATATATCCGCTAATCCTTCTGCCATTTTTTGTTTTTCTTGGGGGGAAGCGTTGGGTTCCATGAGAGTTTCATGGGAAAAGCCTGCGACGGCAAACATTCCTAAGAATACTTGAGCGACAAGTTTCGCATCTGTCTTACGATAGATTCCTTTGTCCATTGCTGCTTGAAAGAAAGCTTCGGCAACATGAGTCATTTTATCAATGACTTCCTTTTGAATGCGATCGCGCAAGTCGGGATGAAATTGGGCTTCCATGAAACAAACTTTCATCATGTCGGCGTTTTTTTGTAAATTCCACATCCGACGACGCATGACTTGGGCTACTGCTTTGTAGCTGCCCATTTCGCTTAATTCGGTGAGTAAATCGGTAAGAATATCTACCCAGCCAGCGGTTGCAACTTCAACTAAGATTGCTTTTTTATTGGAAAAATGACGGAATAGAGTTCCTTCCGCAACACCTGCTGCTTGTGCTAAATCGCGGGTAGTAGTACCGTCGAACCCTTGGGAAGCAAACAATTTTTGTGCTGCTTGCAAAATGCGATCGCGTGTTTGTGTTTCTGGGGGAGGGGATTTAAAAGCTCGCATAAATAATAATATCAGGTATAGTGAGTGCGCCGGAACTGCATTTGTAGCATTATTGTCTAACGTTAAGTACAACAAGTACCAAATCCTTAATATAAGATTAATGCCTGAAGGTTACTGAGAACACAGATAGACCCGAATTCCGGGAAAATCAACAGAAGCGGTACTCTTGTCAAGTTAAAGTTTAGAAGGATAATTATGGGAAAAATCTCACGTCGGCTAGTCGCAATACTTTTAACGTTAGTTTTCTACTGTTCATTTTTGCCGGGGGTTGCATTTGCTCAAACTCCCACACCCACACCATCATCCAATGATCAAACTTCGATTCAACCTTATTTAGATCGGGTTGTTGAAAATTTAACGGAGTTTAAGTTAGATAATGGCATGAAGTTCATTGTTTTACGACGACCTCAAGCCCCAATTGTTTCTTTTGTCACTTATGCTGATGTGGGTGGTGTTGATGAACCTGTGGGTAAGACTGGTGTAGCACACTTTCTAGAGCATTTAGCTTTTAAAGGTACTGATAAAATTGGTACTAAAAATTACGCTCAAGAAAAGGTGTTGCTGGATAGAATAGATAAATTAGCAGCCCAAATTCAACAAGCGCAAACAGCCGGAGAAAAAGATCGAGTTGCTCAACTCCAAGCTCAATTTCAAAAATTGGAAGCTCAAGCTGCTAAAATTGTCAATCAAAATGAATTAGGCAGAATTGTTGAACAAGCGGGGGGAGTGGGTTTAAATGCCACTACTTCTAGCGAAGCTACCAAATATTTTTACAGCTTTCCTGCGAATAAGTTAGAACTGTGGATGTCTTTGGAGTCGGAACGTTTTCTCAATCCTGAATTACGACGGGAATTTTACAAGGAAAAAGATGTAATTCTAGAAGAAAGACGAATGCGGGTAGATAACTCACCCATCGGACAAATGATTGAAAAGTTCAACGACACAGCTTTTCAACAACATCCTTACAAACGTCCAGTAATTGGTTATGACGAAGATATCCGCAATTTGACGACGCAAGACGTACAGCAGTTTTTTGATACCCATTACGTACCCAGCAATCTCACAATTGCCGTAGTCGGAGATGTTAACCCTGCTGAAGTCAAGAAAATGGCAGAAGCTTATTTTGGACGTTACGAAGCCAAACCCAAAGCAGAATCAAAGCTTCCCGTAGAGCCAAAGCAAACTCAACAACGAGAATTTACCTTAAATCTACCTTCTCAACCTTGGTATCTAGAAGGTTATCATCGTCCCAGTCTTAACCATCCAGACAATGCAGTTTATGACATTATCACTGGTTTGCTCAGCGATGGACGTACTTCCCGGTTGTACACATCTTTGGTAGAAAAGCAGCAATTGGCACTTACCGCTCAAGGATTTAGTGGATTTCCCGGAGATAAATATCCTAACTTAATGTTGTTCTACGCTTTAACTGCACCGGGACACACCGTTGATGAAGTAGCGGCAGCCCTAGGAGAACAAATTGAAGCTTTGAAAACACAGCCAGTTTCCGCTCAAGAATTGGAACGAGTTAAAACCAACGCTCGTGCGGGATTATTACGTTCTCTCGATTCTAATATGGGCATGGCGCAACAATTATTAGAATATGAAATCAAAACTGGTTCTTGGAAGAATTTATTTGCACAGTTAGAAAAAATTCAAGCTGTAACTGCACAAGATGTAATGCGTGTAGCGAAACAGACTTTCACCGCAGAAAATCGCACCGTTGGTAAGTTATTACCCAAGGGGTAATGGGTAATGGGTAATGGGTAATGGGTGATCAGGGAAATAATTAATTTTGATAGACACGCTACGCTAATACTTTCAAATCTTAACTTCAATTACCAATTCCCAATTCCCTATTCCCTATTCCCTATTCCCAATTCCCAATTCCCTATTCCCTATTCCCTAGAAGAAAAATGAAAATCAAAAGGTACAAAAAGAAAGTGAAAAGATTGCTTTACTCGTTACTGGTTTGTTTTGCTTTTGTATTGGTAAGTTTTAACCTTTCTGGTGCGATGGCTCAGCAAGTAGCACCACAACGTAATTATACGCCGAAGCATTACACAGATTTGGAATTTAAGCCGGTAGGAGAAATCAAGTTACCCAAATACGAACGGTACCAGCTTAAAAACGGCATGATAGTTTATTTAATGGAGAATCATGAGTTACCGTTGGTAAATGGTAGGGCTTTAATTCATACTGGTTCTCGTTTTGAACCACCAACAGAAGTTGGTTTGGCTGAGTTAACTGGTACTGTAATGCGTACTGGAGGAACTCAACAACATCCTCCCGATAAACTTAACCAAATGTTGGAACAGCGTGCGGCTTCGGTAGAAACTGGTATTGATGAAACTTCTGGTAGTGCTGGTTTTGAAGCTCTCAGCGAAGATTTAGATACGGTTTTTGGACTGTTTGCGGAAGTCTTACAGCAACCGGCTTTTGTGGAAAGTCAGTTGGAGTTGGCAAAAACCCAGATGAAGGGTGGTATTGCTCGTCGGAATGATAGTCCCGATGAAATTGCCCAACGAGAATTTCAAAAGCTGATTTACGGTACAAATAGTCCTTATGCTCGTATCCCCGAATATGCAACCCTGGATAATATTACTCGCGCTGATTTGGTAAAGTTTTACCAGCAGTATTATTATCCCAACAATATGATTTTGGGAATTGAAGGGGATTTTGATTCTGCCAAAATGAAAGCTTTGATTGAGCAAACATTGGGTAAATGGAAAGCGAATCCGCAGTTCAAGAAACCTCAATTACCCCAAGTTTCTCAAGCTAAAACAGGTGGTGTCTTCTTTATTAACCAACCACAATTAACTCAAAGTAATGTACTTATCGGACATATCGGTGGTAAATTTGCTAATCCCGACTATCCCGAATTGGATGTGATGAATAACATCATGAACGGATTCGGTGGAAGATTGTTTAATGAAGTGCGATCGCGACAAGGTTTAGCATATTCTGTATACGGTTATTGGAGTCCCCGCTTTGATTATCCAGGAATGTTTATTTCTGGGGGACAAACACGTTCTGATGCTACAGTACAATTTGTCAAAGCTATCCAACAAGAAATCAAGCAGATTCAAACTCAACCTGTAACTCCTCAAGAATTAGCTTTTGCGAAAGATTCTACTTTGAATTCTTTTGTATTCAATTTCCAAGACCCTGCTCAAACTTTATCACGTTTGATGCGCTACGAATATTACGGTTATCCGGAAAATTTCTTGTTTACCTATCAAAAAGAGGTGGAAAACACCACAGCGGCAGATGTACAACGAGTTGCAAAAGAACATCTGAAGCCAGAAAATTTAGTTTTTCTAGTGGTAGGAAATCAAACCGCGATTAATCCACCGCTTACACAACTTGCATCCCAGATAACGCCTATAGATATTACCATTCCTGGTACATCTAAACCCCAAGCGAACAACTAATCATTGACATCTATCTCCCCTCTGTTTCAAAGAGGGGTAGAAGCTAATGTCTATTGGTACTGTGTTATGGCTCACTATTTTTCCGAATTATCCGAAATATCTGTATAAATTTTAAGCTCTATTCATCATTGCTTTACCAAATAGCTATGATTATATTTTAGTATTAATACGTAAATAATTAATTATGGTTTACAGTATACTTAGTCTCAAGTCTGGCAATTTTACGGAGTTGCAATAATACTTTTGTAAAAGAATTTATTTTTTGATTTTTTTACAAAAGCAACTACCGTAATCCTTGCTATGTGATTTGTGAATACAATTAATTTGTTTCTGATTTTAGTGAATCTCCCAACTTAAAGGAGATGACAGCAGGAATTAAATAAATATTGTTATATTCACAAATGATTTAGGAGTAGGATATATCCGCTATTTACACCAGAGCAAACACGTCTTTTTTTTTACTTCTGAAAAAAATTAGACTATCTGTACTTGCTGACTTTTTACACCATCGGGTGAATTTGTCAAATTTGTAGTGCCAAAAATTTTCTACACCTAAAAGCATGAAAAAACACTTAAAAATACTGAAACGTTGTTTATTAGTAATCACACCAATTTTAGCTAGCACTATAGTAGGTACTGCACCTAGTAAAGCTGCTACTTTTGCTTTTTCTGAGGGAAATTTAGTTTTTACAGGTTTTAGTCAAAACCCATCAAATGTTGCAACTGATACAGATACAAATACTTTGATCATCGGTGAAGGGGGTATGGTTCAAGCAACTGCTGAAGCTGAAGCAATTTTTTTAATTGAACCCTCTGTAGCATTTAATTCATCTTTGAGTACAGTTTTTGGTGAAAATCGAAATTATTTAGGACTTGCTGAAAGTGAAGCTTCAGTTATCGGAAACTTCAATATAGATGCAAATACAACTTTTTCTTTTGATTTTTTCAGTAATTTAGAACTTGCTACATCTATAGATAATCCTTCTATAGAAAATGCTAGAGCAAGTGGAGATATATCTTTTGCACTTATTGATCTTAAAAATGATGATATCTTAGAATTTTTTAGCCTTGTAGGAAATATCACCACAGAAGGAGATGATGATTTTGTGGCGTTACAACAAAGTGATAATGTTATTCTAAGTGGAATATCTGGTGCGCCTGGTTTTGGTGGTTTGCAAGAATTTCTCACGGTATCTATTGAAGGTTCCTTGGAGCGTTTTTTTACTGATGAAACAGATGTAGCTTTAGTAGAAGTTAAGCGAAATCGAGCGCAAGTTCAAGCAGTACCCGAATCTTCAACTAGTCTCGCTTTAATCCTATCCGGTGGTGTTATCGGTGTGGTTTTGAAACGTAGACGACGTAATTAAACTATCTTGATGTCTGCCTAAACTAAGTAGAGTTTGAGCAATAGCATTAGATATCGGTAAACCTGGGTTTTTTTCTAACCAGAAAAATTCTCCTACTGGATTAACTTCTAGAAATACATGGCGATTATCAGGTGTGAAAATAATATCAATTGCACCATAATGTAAACCGAAGTAATTCATTAGTTGCAACAGCTTTTTCTCAACGTCTTCAGGTAATTTATAAGCCTCCCAAGCGTTGAGTAAAGCAATTCCCTCCCGTCGCCAATCATAACGAGCATGATGTAAAATTTGGGAATCAACTGCTGCTGTAAACACTTGTTTTCCCACGATAGTTGTTCTTAATTCTAATGCTTTGGGAACTTTTTCTTGAAAAGTCATCGGACACAAATTGAGTCCATCGAGATTTTCTAAATCCTCCGATGATACTGAATTAGTAAAAACAACGTTTTCTTGTCCTTTTTGATCGTAAATAGCAAAAGAAGACAGCATTTTTGCAACGATACCCCCAACGCAATCTTGAGCAAATTTTTTGACTGCTTGGGGATTATTTGTAGTTAAAGTGCGAGGAGTTTCTAAACCAACTTCTCGCGCTACTTGCAGTTGCAATTGCTTATTTTCTGCTAAACGAATATTTGATACCCTATCGAGATGAAAAGCCCTAATACTTGCTATGGCACCTTGAATAGTAGCTCGACATTCACCAATTGAGGCTTGTCTAAGTTGCTTATCTAAGGTTTTAGGAATCCTTGCTCCGATGGCAATTCGACGATACCAGACTGCCGACACTTGATTAAAATCAAGTTGCTTGTTATCTGAAGTTAGTATTACTTGCTCGCATTCAGAATTATGATCACAAATATCTAACTTTATTTCAGTCGGAAATTTATCCGTGTCAAAACGAAAGGTTTTTCCTCCTTGAGACTCAATTGCTTTGATTACCAGAGGAATGCTTTCGTTATCTTGACTATGAGTAATTATTAAAACAGTCATTCAATTTTAGATTTTCAATAATAAAATTCATCAAGTAGCAAACAAAATATTTTTAACTGCCAACTGTTAATGTGCAGCTTAACTCATAACTCCTAACTCCTAACTCCTAACTCCTAATGTTTCTCCGAGCAATGTATTTGCGATCGCGATACTAATGGGATAGTCTAAATCTCGTTCTAACATTCCCCATTCTCCGGTAGGATTAACTTCCAGAAATATGTATTCTCCCGATGGTGTCTCAATAAAATCTAAAGCTCCAAACGTTAGCCCAAAACGTGCCATGAAAGCTTTTATACGAGAAATGACTTCCGTAGGTAATTCATGAACTTCCCAAGTACAATCTTTTGCAGAAGCGCGTCGCCAGTCAATCGTAGAATCTGCGTAACTAGAAGCATTTAAAGCTCCAACAAATAGACTCCCATCTACATACACTACCCGCAATTCCCGTAACTTGGGTATTTGCTCTTGAAAAACCATTGGGCTATGACGTAGTGTCTCAATATCTAGTAAGTCTTCTTCTTTGACTTGGCTCGTATAAAAAAAGAAGGGAGAGCCTTTCATACTGTAAGAAATAGGAGTTAACAGTTTAGCAATCATTTTTCCTCCTACATCATGGAAAAACTCCCGCACCTCTTCGGGGTTATTAGTAACAAGAGTCAATGGAATAACCAAGCCAACTTCCTTAGCCACCCGCAATTGACGCAACTTGTTTTCCGCTGCTAAAATCCGCTGTAAATTATCTACCCAACGTACTTCCCTAAGACTATCCCAAAAAGCATTTAAAGCTGCCATTGCTTCTCTAATGCAGGCAGTTTGAAATTGTGGAGCTAAATCCTCGCTTATTTGGGGCTGCCAAATACGACGCATCCAAACAGCTTGAACTTCTTCGGTGTTGATATAGCGATCGCCATACTTAAAACTGTGAATACTATGGCAATTGCTCAAACGCGCCTCCATTTGCACCTGCAAAGGAAACTTATCTGTATCAAGACGAAATGGTTGTACACCTCGTTTTGATAAGGCTTCTGCAACTCTATCTACTGTATAAAAATCACCACTGTGAGTGATTAATAAAACAACATCGCGGGATGGGTACATGAAATATCTCAATTGTGCTTGGATTATCCTTTGTGCAGCGAAGGCAGAATTAATGCAAACGCTCGGAATCAAAGCTAAAATCATCATCACCGTCTGATGGGTACTTGTGCGTCATTGCCTCATCAGCATCAGATGGATATTTCTTAGTGAAACCACCACCAGAACCAATATCATCGATATCACGATGTTTGTTAGTAACTATTGGATGAGTGGGGCTACTATCTTCATTATCAGATGGATATTTTAAAGTATATGCTATATCTTCACTGGGAGGAGATATATATCTAATACCTCCTTGTACTTGATCCATTTCTTCTTCTGACACCTCTGTGAGAAATTGTCCTTCTAAATAACGAGCGAAGAATGGTACAGAAGATGATTTTTTTTCAAAATTATCATTATTAGACATATGTAACTCCTGAAATAAATTGCTGTGTTTAATGGGAGTATCCCAAATTTTTAACTTTGTAGTGCGAGCATCTTGCTCGCACTACCAAATATTTTTCAACAATTGGGATGATCCCGTTTTTAATAGCCGTTTTTCGGAAAAATTGTAATTTACACAGTAGCGACTAACTCGTCATAGGTAAAAATTGTATTTCCATTACCAAAATTAAATTGTTCAAAGTTCTGAGTACTCATAATTATCCCATCGCGCTCAAAGTTAACTTCGTTGTTATTACTAGCGCCCAAACTGATATTAAAGTCATCTATCTTCAAAAAACCAAGACTAAGAATATCAAAACCTTTTCCACCATTTACTGTAGCGTTACCGAAACCTTCAACAAAGTCTTTACCGTCACCCATATTTATATTCACACCACCACCAAAACTAGAGGCTTCTACTTTATCGGCTCCATCACCTGTTTCAATAGTGCCACCAAAAATACCATAAGATTCAAGCCCCGTAGCATCAGCTTGTATAGTATCGCTTCCCTTACCTGTCTGAATAGTGCCATTAGTGTTTTCGATCGCGATCGCCTTATCAGCACCATTAGCAGTAGCTCTGATAGTATCGGCTCCCTCACCTGTGTCAATAATACCTTTACTATTATCAATGGCGATCGCCTTGTCTTGAGATTTAGCAACAGCTTCAGCAACAGCTAGGGCTAAAGCTTGATTTTCGGGAGTAGCAGCACTGAAAGCGGAAGTTGAAGCTTCTGCGAAAGTAGCAGAATCAGAAGTAGCAGTTGCAGTAATAGTGTCTTTACCTTTAGCAGTAAAAAGTTCACCTCCACTGTTATTCAAACCAGTGGCAATGATAGTTGCATTCGCTAAACTTTGAGCAATTGCTGCTGCGAAAGCTGTGAGACTTTCATCCATAGGGGCTTGAGCGATACCTTTGACGATAGCTGTTGCATCTGCTGTGGCTGTAGCAACTGCTGCAACAGAACTTTCGTTTTCTGCATCAACGCTGTCATTCCCTTTGCCAGTGTTAATTTTACCGGAATTATTTATTCCATTCGCAATCGCATTAATATCAATGTTGGCAAAAGTTGCGGCGATGGCATTAGTATCTAAGTCATCAGCATAAGCTATAGCCTCAGACACCGTTTGGGCGACAGCAGCAATTTTTGCTGTTGCAGTACCTCTAACGATATCACGTCCTTTATTTGTACTAATACTTCCTTTATTGTCAATTCCACTGATATTAATATTTGTTTTATCACTTAAATCTGCTGCGGAAATAGCACCAGCGTTTTTTGCCCCAGCTTCTGCAATTACCTCTAAACCGAAACCACTATTTATAGAGTTATTACCAATAATTTCATCGGCACCTTGCAATGTCTTAACATCAGAACCTGCGGGATTGAAAATTCCATTATCTGAATTAGCTTTATCGGCTTTGTTGGTAAATTTAACTGTGCTTAAGTCTAAAGGTGCCATTAAATTCTCCTTTTAATTTTACTATTAGGACTTACCCAACTGGCATATTTTCTAGGGTGCTGTGACACTTATAATATCCGGCGGTTTAAACCGCTACTACAAAAACAAAGTCCACCTGCGTGGACTAATTAGTTTAGAACCCGCCTTACGGCGGGTGCCGGTTTGTGTAGCCGCGACTTATAGTCGCCAGGTAAAGTATTAAATTAGACTATTCCCTATCCAAAGGAAATGTTAAATTAAATGTTGGCACGGGTACTTATCTACTCAACTTTTAGAAGAACTAGAACTAGATGATGAAGAACTACTAGAATTGCTGCTAGAAGAAACGTTAACACTAACGCTTTGACTAACTTGAGTATTATTATCACCTGATGCTTTCGCTACACTTTTCGCTTCGGAAATCACTTTACCATCAGGGGATACTATTCTTTTGGTTATAACTCGATATTCACTCATAATTAATTATCTAAAATTATCTGACTTTTGATTATTTTTTTGTAAATAGAGAAAATTAGCTGCTAAATATTGCAGCTAAAAATTGTTCAGATAATAACCTGTTATAGAGAAGGGTTAATATTTCTATATCTCTATTCTAGAGGTTTACCAGAGCTAGCCTTGGCGAAAGATGCCTCATATATACCACCGTTACTGAAATTACCTTTTACAACACCACTTTCTATGGTGCTATTTTCAGTTCCCATTAACATCATCATTCCAGAACTATCAGTTTCTGGATCGTACAATTCCTGCATTTCGTAACCATCTTTTTGTAAGGGTTGTCCCCAAGGCTGGAGCCGAGAAAAGAGAGCATTTAAAAAACGATTTCCTGAAGAAGTTAACAACCCACCTTGCACTTGATTATCATCCAGAAACTCTGTTTGACAAAAACTGAGGTCAGTTATTTCTAATCTACTCATGATGCACCATTTTGAAATCAATAGACAATCAATTGAATTGCTGAAAGTTGCGAACAGCTTTCAGCAATTTTGATTATTCAAAAATTAACTTTCTAGTTAATAGCAAACTTGGAATCATGCTATTAACCAAAAATCAATTTTCTAGTTAGCAGCAGACTTGGAGTCAGAGTAAGACTGAGAGTTATAGCTGTCAGCATAAGTAACTGTCAAGGTTTCGCTGAAGCTATCATCACCATATGCATCAGCAAAAGCTTCAGCATCAGCTAAATTACCTTTTACTACTGCTTTAGAATAAACATCTTTAAAGACATCTAGTCTGTTCTTTACATCAGTGTCTACTTTCTTTTCAAATTTGAAGTCAGGCTGAGAGTAATAGTAACCACCACCTAAAACTTCAGTTCCTTCAACAGCTTCGATGTGGTTTAAATCAAAAATATTCATGAGATTCTCCTGGGAATTAATTAATCTTTTCTGGAAATGTGTGTAAGCAATTTGTTTCTTTCGCTTACATTTATAACTATATATTCTTAATTCAAAAAAGTCAACTTATTTATCCTGTTTTTTGATAAATATTCTTGATGTATATTCAAGAAAATCTCTAATTTTTGCTTATATAAAAACCTCGATAATACTTATTATTTGTAGACAGCAAAAATTGAGCAAAATTTGTTATTTTTGCTCGATATTTTAACCTAATTAAGCTGCTTGATCTGAGTTAGGTAATCTGTCTTTAATTAATGTTTTCTAAGAAAATAAGCTATATAAGCTTGATTTAGAATTGATTAAGAAATCAACTTCTTATGATTAACTTTATAGTTTACAGTTATTTATCGTAAAAAGCTGGCTTCTAAAATTATCATCAAGCTTAACTATAAAAACCGAATTTAGATTTAAAAAAAACATAAATTTTACGTAGGTAAAATTTGTTTGTGTAGCAGCAGTTTCAACCGCAAATTCCTCACTAAATTTCTCACAAATTATTCAGAATTGCTATATGATGAGCGTTGATTTTTCAGCCAATTCATATAAAGTATTTACCCCTGCATGACTAAATCTGGTGATACTTGATTTTCAACATTAGAATCAAATGAAGTTGTAATTGACCTTTGTTTGATTTGTTGTTTTAACCAACCATTGAATAAATCGGTAACAATTTGCTCGCGTAACTGCTCATTCAATTCAGGTTGAATAATTTCCTCCACCCAAATTAGATAAATACCTTTCGGAGTCATAATTGGCTTAAGAACTTGCGGTGGAGTAGCAGCAAAAACACTACTGGCAATTTCCGGACGAAAATCTTTACGTCGTCGAACTCCTTGATATCCACAAGCACGACGTAACTCTGGATTTGGGATGTACTCACGAGCAATTTCTGGGAACGTTAATTCATTTTCTTCGAGAGCGTAAAACAGTTCCAAAGCCAAATCATAATCATCAAAAACGACTTCATAGGTAACAGCTTTCACGAAATCGAGTTGATTAGGATAAAATATTGCTTCGACTTTATCGGTAAACAGATGATGTGCCACCTTTTTAGAAAGCACGGTGTGATGGACTAATTCTTCAAACTCATCAATAGAAAGATGATGAGTTTTCAACCAAGCCCAAGTATCAGTAGCTTTAACAAGTTTTTTCGCAAACCTGAGCCTGTCTCCTTCTTGTTGTAATTCATCCTCCTCGACGGTAATACCTTCCTTGGAAGCAGTATCAGCAATAATTTTTCGAGTCGCTATTCCTTCGATGACATTAGGAATTTGACAAGACATTTTCAGATAATGAATAACCTCTGTAGGTGATATGGATAGAATATTTGACATAGTTGGTTAATAGTGGTTAGTTGATGGTTGATAGCTGGGAATTGGTAATTGTTTAATTAATAACTCCTAACTCCTCACTCCCGTACAGACGTAGCACTGCTACGTCTCTACAACAACTCCTAACTCTCTTTAAACTTCCAATCCTCCTTTTTGCAATTTCTTGAATGGATCTAAAAGAAAATCAATCAAGCGTCGCTGACGAATAATTACTTCAGCCTGTGCTGTCTGCCCCGGAGTTAAGGGAATACGTCGATCGCCATTTTCGATATAGGGTTTATCAAGTGCGATTTTTAATTCATAAGTTTCTGTACCACCAGGGGCTGTTGATTCAACTTTCGAGTCTGGAGAAATCCAGCTAACCTTTCCTGGTAAAATTCCATATTCTTGGAAAGGGTAAGCATCAAACTTGACTTTTACCGGCATTCCTGTTTTGAGGAAACCAGTGTCTTTGACTAGCATCGTAGCTCTGAGAACAAAACCGCTATTTTCGGGGGCAATTCTGGCGATTCTTTGTCCGGGTTGTAACACTTCTCCCGGTTTGGATACAGGTAACTCAAAAACTATGCCATCAATTGGCGATCGCACTATTCGCTGTTGCATTTGAATATTGAGGGAAGTAATCTCGCTTCTGGTTTGAGCGATTTCGGATTTTGTGGAATTGATTTGTCTTTGTAAGTCTTTGAGTTGTTCTTGAGTCCTTAACAAAGCGAGTTTCCCGGCATTAACTACACTTTGATAACTGCTAGTTTGTTCTTGTAAACGCAGTTTGGCTTGTTCAATATCAGATTTAAACTGATTCATTGTTGTCTGATAACGATTTGTTTCTTCAGCTAAACGCAGTTGGGCTTGCTTGATATCCGATTCTGTTCTTTCGTAAAGTCGTTTACTTTCCTGCTGTTCCTTTCTGAGTCCGTCAATTTGGGCAGCAGAGACTGCACCATCTGTTAAAAGTTTGCTATAACGCTCTACTTGTTTTTTATCTATATCCAAACGAGCCTCTGCCGATTTGCGTTCGTTAAGAACAGTTTGAATCTGCTGCTCAGCTTGATTAACTAATGATTGTTTTTCTAAGTTTTGCAAATTATAAATACTTTCTTTGGCATTCAAATCCTGAATAGCTTGATTAACCTGGGCTTTTTTCTCCAAAGCTTGAGACTGGTTTTGTTGCTCTTGAGTGTTAAGCGTCAACTGGATTTGATTTTTGAGTAATTCTAATTGCGATACCTGATTTTCCAGCCCGGAAAGTTTTTCTTTTGTCCGTTCTAACTCAGGTTTAACTGTATCGTTATCTAGTTCTAAAAGAATTTGTCCGACTCTGACTTGATCTCCTTCTTTAACTTGAACAGCGCTAACTTTACCACCAGCTACACTATCTAATTTACGGATTGTTCCTAAAGGTTCTATCCTTCCTCTAGCGCTACCAGTTTCATCAACAGTAGAAACCATCGACCAAGGTATTGCAACAGCGATAATACCAACAAAAACATAGAGTAAAGAACGACTCCAAACTTTTGGTAAGGCATCGAGTAATTCTTCCGTACCATAATGTAAGTTTTCGGCATCTTCCGCAACCGCTGACGACGGTTGTATCTCCGTAATTTCCTCATGCAACGGCGGAGTGTAAGCCAGAGACGATGAATTGTGTTGTGTGTGCGGCATAATCAGTGAACAGTTATCAGTGAACAGTTATCAGTTACCAGTTACTACCACCGGAGTTGTTGTAGAGACGTAGCAGTGCTACGTCTGTACGGGAGTTAGTACCACCGGAGT
>NZ_JADEWL010000026.1 GCF_015207665.1 Plectonema cf. radiosum LEGE 06105 | reverse complement strand
GGTAATTCCTGAACTACGGAGCTTTTTAGAGTTAAAGTTACCGAACTACATGGTACCAGGAGCTTTTATCACCTTGGAGGCACTGCCACTAACACCAAATGGTAAGGTTGACCGTAAAGCACTACCTATACCTGAACTAACACAAGTATCATCTATAGTCCCTGCCTCCACACCAATCGAGAATTTATTAGCAGGTATTTGGGCAGAAGTACTTGCTATAGAAAAAGTAGGTATTGATAATAACTTCTTTGAATTAGGAGGACATTCCTTAATTGCAACTCGTGTGATTTCTCAAATCCGGCAAGTATTCCAAGTAGAGTTGCCTTTACGTTACTTATTTGAAAAACCAACAATAGCAGGATTAGCAAAAGAAATTGAGAAAGCGATTAACTTAGATTCAGCAGTTGAAGCGACGAGTATTGAGCAGATTCCACGCTCGCAACAATTACCACTATCATTTGCCCAACAACGACTGTGGTTTTTAGCCCAACTGCAACCAAATAGTTCCTTCTACAATATTCCTGCGGCTGTGAGGCTACAGGGAGAATTAAATCACAATGCATTAGAACGAAGCTTCAACGAAATTGTACGCCGTCATGAAGCCCTTAGAAGCAATTTCCTTTCAGTAGAAGGGCAAGCGGTAGCTGTAATCTCGGAAGATTTGCCCCTAAGATTATCAATACTAGATATCAGTTCCTTGAGTGCTTCCCAACAAGAAGCTGAAATTAAACATAATATTAGACAAGAAGCACAACAACCCTTTGACATCAGCAGCGACCATTTACTGAGAGTAAAACTATTACGTCTTAGTGAACAAGAACACATCGTACTACTGACAATGCACCACATCGTCTCGGACGGTTGGTCAGTTGGTGTATTAGTAGAAGAATTTTCTTCACTTTATTCTAACTTCTGTAATGAAGAACCCATCTCCTACCCAGAACTACCAGTACAGTATGTAGACTTTGCAGCTTGGCAACGACAATGGCTGCAAGGAGAAGTACTTGAAACCCAAATATCTTATTGGCTCAAGCAATTAGAGAACGCACCAAAAGTATTAGAATTACCCACAGACCACCCAAGACCAGCAATTCAAACTTACCGTGGTGCGACCTACTCATTTAAATTATCAAAAGAATTATCTGTAGCTTTAAATAAGTTAAGTCAGCAGCAGGGAACTACATTATTTATGACCCTGTTAGCAGGATTCCAAACACTGCTATGGCGTTATACAGCGCAAGAAGATATTGTGGTTGGTTCGCCGATTGCTAACCGTAATCGAGCAGAAATTGAGGGGTTAATTGGATTTTTTGTCAATACCCTGGTGTTGAGAACTAACTTAGCAGGAAACCCCAGTTTTGAAGAACTATTAAAACGGGTACGAGAGGTAGCACTAGGAGCTTATGCACATCAGGATTTGCCTTTTGAGTTGTTAGTTGAGCGACTACAACCACAGCGAGATTTAAGTTATGCACCATTGTTTCAAGTGATGTTTGTACTTCAGAATGCTCCAATGTCGGCTTTAGAGTTGCCTGGTTTAACTTTAACTCCCTTGGAAGGCGATAATGATACTTCTAAGTTTGATTTAACCCTATATATGACAGAAACTGAGTCGGGGTTGGTTGGAAGCTTAGAATACAATACTGATTTATTTGAGGAAAGTTCTATACAACGAATGGTGAGTCATTTGCAAACGTTGTTATCTGGAATTATTGCTAATCCACAACAGCGTTTGTCAGAGTTACCACTATTAACTGAATCTGACCAGCATCAATTACTGTGGGAATGGAATAATACAGAAGTAGAATATCCCCTCCTATGTATCCACGAATTATTTGAAGCCCAGGTAGAGAAAACTCCAGATGCAGTGGCAGTGGTATTTGAAAACCAACAACTGACCTATCGACAGTTGAACCAATGGGCAAATCAACTGGCACATTATTTACAGTCTCTCGGAGTTGGTTCGGGAGTGCTGGTGGGAATATGTTTTGAGCCATCCTTGGAGCAGGTGGTGAGCTTGCTGGCTGTTCTCAAAGCTAATGGCGTATATGTGCCGTTAGATCCGAACTATCCGCAAGAACGATTGTCGTTCATGCTAGAAAATTCCAATGTGCGTACCCTGTTGACTCAGGAGTCTCTGACTGAAAAGATTTCTTCTCAAAACGCCCATATCGTTTGTCTAGATAGGGATAGGGATGCCATTGCTAGAGAAAGCGTTGAAAATTTAAATCTTCAAACAACACCCGATGACTTGGCATACGCAATCTATACGTCCGGTTCTACCGGAAAACCCAAAGCGGTTCTCGGTAAGGTTCGTGGCATTGTCAATCGCTTGCATTGGATCTGGGAAACGCTACCATTTGCGGCTTCGGAGATTTGCATTCAAAAAACCTCCATCAATTTTGTCGATCATGTTGCGGAAATATTTTCTCCCCTTCTCAAAGGAATTCCGCTGGTGGTGGTTCCAGATAGTATACGGGGCGATGTTTCCAGGCTAATGAGCCTGTTGAGCGATAAAAAGATAACTAGAATTGTTGTTGTTCCATCCCTGCTCAAAGCGATGCTGGAAAATGCGGCTGAACAACTGACAAAACTTCGATATCTCAAATATGTGTTTTGCAGCGGCGAAGCCCTGCCAATAGGGTTAGCTGAGTCATTTCACCAGAAACTCAGTTCTGCCAGATTGTTCAATCTCTACGGCTCAAGTGAAGTTGCTGCTGATGTTACATTCTTTGAAGTCAATTTTTGGGAAACACGTCAAAGAATACTGCAATATTTCAAGCCAGAAGTTGTTTGTAATGCAACTGAAAACCAGTTTCTTGGGATTCACCACAAACCTTTTACCAAGCCTGGCATTAGTCCAGAAATACTAGCTACAAAATTTCAACAGAGCGAGTTACCCTTATATCCTATAAAAGTTGACGATTATTACGATAAGTTTTCCCAAGAGGTGCTTCCATATACAATCGATACGGGGTCTCCTACATACATTGGGCATATGACATCCGCTTTGCCTGATTTTATGCACGATATGAGCAAGATGATCTCACGATTGAACCAAAATCTGGTTAAAATTGAGACATCAAAGTCTTTAATATTTTTGGAAAGAGAGGCGATCGCCATGTTGCATCGTCTTGTTTATGAATGTTCGGGTGAATTTTACGAAGAAAATATTCAGCAGAAAAATCGAAATCTGGGTATTATAACAACTGGCGGTACAACAGCAAACATCAGTGCTTTATTGTGTGCGCGAAATTCGGGATTATTAAGCAAAGAAAATTCTGGTGAGTTATCAAAAGAAAGCCTTTATAAGGTTCTGAGTAAGAAGGGATATGACGATATCGTTATCATTGGCTCTCGGCTAATGCATTATTCTCTTAATAAAGCAGCTTCGATGTTAGGTTTGGGGACAGACAACATTGTTTTTATTGACAGTAATGATGACGAGAAGTTAGATATCAATCTGCTCAAAGAAAAAATAATAGAATGCAGGAGAAATAAGTTATACATCTTGGCACTTGTAGGTATCGCTGGAACAACAGAAACTGGTGAAATCGATCCCTTATGGGAAATGGGCGATATAGCGCAGGAATTCGGCATTCATTTTCATGTGGATGCAGCTTGGGGTGGTGCGACGATATTTTCCGACAAGCACAAAGGGAAATTGAAAGGGATTGACAAAGCTGATTCTATAACTATTTGTGGACATAAACAGTTATACCTACCCCAGGGTATTAGTGTTTGTTTGTTTAAAGACCCACAGATGTTAAACTTTGCCGAAACCACAGCCCGTTACCAGGCTCAGCGAGATACATTCGATGTAGGACGCTTCACAATTGAGGGGTCACGCTCGGCGATTTCGTTATGCTTACACGGGGCACTTCATATTATCGGTAAAAAGGGATACGAGATTCTAATTAACAATGGCATAGAGAAAGCCCAATATTTTTCCAGATTTATTGAGCAATTAGAACCATTTGAACTGATAATGGAACCAGCCTTAAATATCGTTAATTATCGATATGTCCCTGAAGATTTAAGAGCAAAAGCAACACAAAAATCTTTGAGTGACTATGATATCCAAAGAATTAATCAACAAAATATACAAATACAAAAAGAACAGTTTGAACAAGGACTGACTTTTGTATCTAAGACTACTCTGATGGACAGTTCTTATGATAAAGACAAAGAAATCGTTGTATTTCGGGCTGTTTTATCCAATCCGAATACGACTGCTACAGATTTACAGAGTGTTCTTGAGGATCAATTAAGAATTGCCAATCAAATTGAAGCAAGAAATAAAGAAAAAGGTGATAATTATGCTGCTGCGGAGTATTTTGAAGCAATACATTTGCAGTTGGCAGACAATCTAAAAATAGATATGGGAGAAACTCTAAAAGAATATTTGAAAAAAAATACAATTCCCATTGGAAAACCGATTTCAAACACGCAAATTTATATCCTGGACAAATATGGCAGTCTTCTTCCCCCAGGTGTTACGGGTGAGCTATATGTAGGAGGAGATGGACTAGCACAAGGGTATTTGAATCTGCCCGAGTTAACCCAGGAAAAGTTTATCCCCAATCCGTTTACGAAGGACAATGATAAAACTAAAACGGCAGCAGAAGCAAGATTATATCGCACTGGCGACCTAGCTCGCTGGCTGCCGGATGGCAATATCGAATTTGTAGGGCGTATTGACCATCAAGTTAAAATTCGCGGTTTTCGCATCGAACTCGGAGAAATTGAAGCAGTTGTCAGCCAACACCCAGCAGTGCGAGAAGCTGTAGTACTAGTCAGGGAAGATAAGGTAGATTTTCAACGAATAGTAGCTTATATAGTTGCTCAAAAAGAGCAAACACTGACAATTACTGAACTACGAGAATTTTTAGCATCAAAGTTACCAAACTACATGATTCCAAATGTTTTGCTGACCTTAGAGGCATTACCACTAATGCCTAATGGGAAAGTTGACCGCAAAGCACTACCTATACCCGACCAAGTACGCCCTGAATTAGAAGCAAAATATCTACCACCTCAAACTGAAGTAGAAAAAACGATTGCTAATATTTGGCAAGAAGTTCTTCGTGTTGAAGAAGTTGGTATTCATGATAATTTCTTTGAACTAGGTGGTCATTCATTGCTTTTGGTTCAAGTTCATAGTAAGTTGCAAAAAATATTTCAGCAACTTTCATTAGTTGATATTTTTCAATATCCAACCATCAACTATTTGACCAAATATTTAACAGCTTTACAAAATAAACAACAATTTGTTCAAGAAAATACTCATCAAAACAAAAGTCACACAGCTTCAATGAATCGTCGGAAACAAGCTCGGCAAAATCATCGAACTACAAAGCATAAAGAATAAAGGCTATTCGTTCATTTTATGAAATCAACTGTTCTTAGACTATAAAAGCTCAAGCAAACTTCACAAAAAGGACTGTAAATGGAAAATAAAAATAATTTAATTAATAGCTTTAATGATAAAGATGAAATTGCTATCATCGGTATGTCAGGTCGTTTCCCGGATGCCAATAACATCGATAGTTTTTGGCAAAATCTGCAAAATGGTGTAGAATCAATTTGTTTTTTTACTGATGAAGAATTAGCATCTACAGGAGTAGACCCAGCATTATTGAGCAATCATCAATATGTGAAGGCGGGTACTGTATTAGAAAATATAGAGCTATTTGATGCTTCATTTTTTGGCTTCACCCCTAGAGACGCAGAAATTACAGATCCACAACACCGGATTTTCATAGAATGTGTTTGGGAAGCTTTAGAAAATGCTGGTTATGATTCGGAAACTTACACTGGTCAAATAGGTCTTTTTGCTGGTACTACTGTTAGTAATTACTTATTATCAAATTTATATCCCAATCATGATTTTATAAAATCAGCCGATACATTCCAACTTTTTATTGGCAATGATAAAGACCATTTACCTACACAAATTTCTTATAAGTTAAATCTTAAAGGACCAAGTATAAATATTCAGACCACCTGTTCTACATCACTAGTTGCAGTCCACTTAGCCTGCCAAAGTTTGTTAAATGGCGAAAGCGATATTACGCTTGCTGGTGGTGTTTCGATACAAGTTCCCCAAAAAACTGGTTATTTGTATACTGAAGGAGGGATTAATTCTCCTGACGGACATTGCCGAGCCTTTGATGCTCAAGCTCAAGGAACTATTTTCGGCAGCGGTTTGGGTGTTGTGGTCTTGAAGCGATTAGAGGACGCTGTTGCTGATGGTGACTGTATTCATGCGGTAATTAAAGCTTCAGCTATCAATAATGACGGTTCTTTGAAGGTTGGATATACAGCTCCGAGTGTTGATGGTCAAAGAGAGGTGATTTTAGAAGCACTAGCTTTAGCTGGAGTTGAACCAGAAACCATCAATTATATTGAAGCACATGGAACCGGAACCCCTTTAGGAGACCCGATTGAAATCACGGCTCTTACACAAGCATTCCGTACCAGTACAGATAAAAAAGGCTTCTGTGCCATTGGGTCAGTAAAAACGAATATCGGGCATTTAAATACAGCAGCGGGGGTAACGGGATTAATTAAAACTGTACTAGCACTAAAACACAAACAAATACCTCCGAGCTTACATTTTGAAAAACCCAACCCAGAAATAGATTTCGCCAATAGTCCCTTCTTTGTCAACACCAAATTATCAGAGTGGGAGACAAACGGTACTCCTCGTCGTGCGGGTGTAAGTTCTTTTGGTATTGGCGGGACCAATGCCCATGTAATCTTAGAAGAAGCTCCAAACATTGAAGCTTCAAGTCCTTCGCGTCCTTATCAATTATTATTACTCTCAGCCAAAACCAGTACAGCTTTAGACACTGCAACAGTAAAACTGAGCGATTATTTAGAGCAAAACCCCGATATTACCCTACCTGATGTAGCTTATACCTTACAAGTGGGTCGCCGAGAATTTGACTATCGCCGGGTGGTAATTTGCCAAGACCTAGATGATGCGGTAAAATCGCTTCACAGCCAAGACCCACAAACTATTTTGAGTCACCACTGCAAGCCAGGTCATACTCAGGTTATCTTCATGTTTTCGGGACAAGGCTCACAATATGCAAACATGGGTAGGGAACTATATGAAATAGAACCAATATTTAAACAACACGTAGATAGCTGTGCCGAAATTTTGCAACCACACCTTGGTCTTGATATCCGTTCTTTACTTTACCCCAAACAAGCAGAGATTGAAATTGCTTCAAATCAACTCCAACAAACATCTCTGACTCAACCTGCGTTATTTGTTACAGAATACGCCTTGGCTCAGTTATTAATGTCTTGGGGAGTCCGTCCAGAAGCGATGATTGGTCATAGTATTGGGGAATATGTTGCCGCAACAATTGCAGATGTATTTTCTTTAGAAGATGCCCTAAAAATTGTGGCAAAAAGGGGAGAGTTAATGCAACAAGTACCCACAGGAAGTATGCTGGCAATTAAGATGCCAGAAAAAGACGTACAACAACTGCTCGATGGAAATCAGTTGTATCAAGAATGCTTACAAATTGCAGTAATTAACAGCCCCGAATCCTGTGTAGTTTCCGGAACAAACGAAGCAGTTGCAGCCCTAGAAAAGCAATTATCTGATCAAGAAGTTGAATGTCGGGAGTTACATACGTCTCATGCGTTTCATTCTGTGATGATGGAACCCATCTTAGAAGCATTTAATGAAGTATTTAAAACAGTCAAACTGAATTCACCTTCTATAAGCTTTATTTCTAACGTAACTGGTAATTGGATTACCGAACAACAAGCTAAAAATCCAGATTACTGGTGCCAACATTTACGAAAAACTGTTAGATTCTCGGATGGAATATCGCAATTAATACAGCAATTTGAAGGTGTTTTTCTAGAGGTGGGACCGGGAAGAACTTTAAGCATGTTGACGAGACAGCATTTAGATAGAAATACTAAACAACAGGTATTAACTTCGTTACACCATGTAAAAGAGCAACAATCAGATGTTAAATTTTTATTACAAACATTAGGTCGGTTGTGGCTTGCAGGTATAGAAATAGATTGGTCGGAGTTTTATACGAAAGAGCATCGTCATCGTTTACCTTTACCAACTTATCCCTTTGAACGACAAAGGTACTGGATTGATGCCAAATCCCCTTCCCCTTCTATAAATCAAAAAATAACCATATTAGATAATAAACAAGATATTGCTGACTGGTTTTATGTGCCTTCATGGAAACGCTCTTTACTAGCGGGAGCATCCTCCACTCAAATAAAATCTAAACAAGAAAAATGGCTATTTTTTGTTGATGATTTGGGAATTGGCAAGCAATTAGTTGATGTATTTAAAAATCAAAATAAAAATGTCATTACTGTTCAAAAAGGAGAACAGTTTAGCAAATTAAGTGAAGACATTTATACAATTAATCCATTGCTCGGTGAAGACTATGATATATTGCTTAAAGAATTAGTATCGTTAGGTCAAAAACCGGAACAAATTGCTTATTTATGGAGCGTAAGTCATGATGAAATAAATCAACTAAGTAACTATTTAGAATTCAACAGTTTATTATTTTTAACGCAAAGTCTTAGTAAGCTACAAATTAGCAATAGTTTACAAGTTTGGGTTATATCAAATAATATTCAAGATGTTAATGGTAATGAAAAACTCGATCCAGAGAAAGCAGCAATATTAGGCTTATGTAAAGTCATTCCGCAAGAGTATCCTAATATTGGCTGTCGGTGTATTGATATTAATTTAAATAACCACAGAGACGCAGCGAAAAGTGTTCGTCTTGGGGGTTTCCCCCATGAACAACTTTTCAAGACAAAAGACACAAAGGAAAGACAGGAATATTATGAAAGCCATATTGTTGATAAACTTTTTGATGAGTTAACTTCTGTATCCTCAGATAACGTAGTTGCTTATCGCGATTGCTACCGTTGGGTACAAACATTTGAACCAGTTAGCTTGCAATCAGTAGCTGAAGACGATATACCTTTCAAAAAACAAGGTGTTTATCTGTTTTCTGGTGGATTAGAAAGTATTGAAGTTGTGCTTGCAGAGTATTTAGCAAAAACTTTTCAAGCAAAACTCATATTTATAGAGGATTCTACATTTCCAGAAAAAGATTATTTCTCACAATGGCTTGAAACTCATGCTACTGATGATGAAGTAAGTTGCAAAATTCAACAATTACTAGCATTCGAGAATAACGGTACAGAAGTTTTAATACTGCGTGCAGATAAAACTAATTATGAACAAATACATCAAATCATTACAGATGAACATATTGGACAAATTAACGGGGTTATTTGCTCAACTGGAATTAAGCGCGAACATACATTTGCTTCCATTCCAGAAATCACAAACATCGAATTAGAAAATATATTACAATTACAACATAGTCAAATTTCAGTATTAGAACAAGTCTTACAAAATGTAAGTTTAGATTTTTGTATAGTTTTTTCTTCTTTATCTTCTATTTTAGGAGGATTTGGATTAAGTTTATATTCAGCAAGCAATCAATTTATAGATACTTTTATTAACCGACATAACCGGAATAATTGTTTACCGTGGTATATTATCAATTGGGATAAATTAAAACTGAATGTAAACCAAGAACAAACAGCACTTGAGCAATTACCTGGGTCAGGATTAGCTATTACCCCAACAGAAACTGTAGAAGTATTTAAACGAATATTTTCTTTAAAGTCAGGTACTCAAATTATTCTTTCTACGGTAGATATAAATGTCCGAAAAAATCATATATTTAGTCTAAACAAGAATACAAATTCCCAATCTACTAATCAATTAAATTCATTATCACGTTATTCTCGACCTAGCCTTACTAATTCCTATGTTGAGCCGACAAATTATTTAGAAAAACAAATTACGGAAATATGGCAACAAATACTTGGAATTGCAGAAATTGGTATTTACGATAACTTCTATGAATTAGGAGGAGATTCCCTTAGTGCAACTCAATTAGTTTCTCGATTGCGAAAAAAATTCCCTGTGGACTTACCACTGCGCGAACTTTTATCCGAGGCAATGATACCAGCCAAACAAGCAGAAATGCTCGAGCAAATTCTGTTGTCAAAGATAGAAGAATTATCTGAAGAAGAAGTAGCGGTTCTATTAACTAATTCATAAAATATAAATAATTATTAGCTATGAATACAAAATATTCTAATTTATCACCAGCCAAAAAAGCCCTTTTAGAAAAATGGAAGGGAGGAAAGCTTCAAAATAATGTTATTCCCAAGCGTCAAGACACTCAAAATATTCCCTTATCTTTTTCTCAACAAAGATTGTGGTTTATTGACCAGCTTTATCATGGGAGTCCTTTCTATAATATTCCTATTGCTTTTCATATACAAGGACATCTCAATATTGCAGCATTAGAGCAAAGCTTGAATGAAATTATCAAACGTCATGAAGTTTTGCGGACAAATTTTACCCTTGTAAATGGAGAACCAGTACAACAAATTGCTCCCGAATTGACTTGGGATTTATCTATTATTAACCTGGAACATTTGTCTGGTGAAAATTGGGAATCGCACGTTAAAAAGTTTGCAGCATCCTCCGCGAAAGAACCCTTTAATTTAGCTAAAGGACTGCTAATTAGAGCTACTTTACTGCGATTGAGTCAAGAAGAACAGGTTTTGCTTGTGACCATGCACCACATTATCACAGATGGATGGTCTTGGGGTGTGTTTTTGCACGAACTATCAACGCTGTATGCTGCTTTCTCGACAAATCAACCTTCCCCATTACCCGAACTCCCAATTCAGTATGCAGATTTTTCAATTTGGCAGCGCGATCGCATCCAAGATGAATTTCTCGCAACCCAATTAAATTACTGGAAGCAACAACTCAAGGGTGAGTTACCTATACTCCAATTACCTACAGACCATCCGCGACCTAATGCTACTACTTTCATTGGTGCCAAGCAATACTTTAAATTTTCAGCATCCCTGACTACTGCACTCAGGCAATTAAGTCAGCGAGAAGATAGCACTCTCTTTATGAGTTTGCTGGCAGCATTTAACATATTACTATACCGCTACACAAACCAAGAAGACATCTTGATTGGTTCTCCAATAGCCAACCGCAACCGCGCAGAATTGGAAGGAATGTTGGGTTTGTTTGTTAATACTTTGGTGTTACGTAATAACCTAGATGGAAATCCTAGTTTCTGCGAACTTTTACATCGAGTACGTGAGGTGACTCTTGATGCTTATGCACATCAGGATTTACCTTTTGAGATGCTTGTAGAAGAATTACAACCCGAACGAGATTTAAGTCAAAATCCACTTTACGAGGTTATGTTTGTATTGCAAAATACTCCAACCTCCGTGCATGAAGTATCTGGATTAACCTTTCGTACTTTGGAGTTTGATAGCGGTACATCTCAATTAGATATTTTTCTATCAATGTCTGAATCCGAAGACGGATTAACGGGTTGTTTGGAATACAATACGGATATTTTTGATTCAACAACAATAACCCAATTTATCAACAATTTCCAAACTTTATTAGAAAATGTAGTTGTAAATCCACAACAGCGTCTGAGTGAATTGTCACTTAATACTGCTTCCGAGCAAGAAAAACTATTATTTAAATTTAATCAAACTCGTGCAGATTATCCTCAAGATGCAACTTTACATCAATTATTCGAGCAACAAGTCGAGCAAACTCCTGACTCTTTAGCATTAATTAGCGAATCTGAGGAACTAACTTATCGTCAGCTCAACCATAGAGTTAATCAACTCGCACATTACTTACAAAACCAGGGAGTAACGAAGGACACGCTGATTGCTCTATGCCTGGAACGCTCTATAGATATGGTAGTGGGAATTTTAGCTATTATCAAAACTGGTGGTGCATACATTCCCCTTGATTCCAGCTATCCAGAGTCACGTCTAAATTTCATGCTCGCTGATTCTCAAGCATCGCTGTTAATTACCAAGCATGAGATATTAGAAAAAATATCTTTATCTTCAGCTAAAACCATTTGTTTAGATATTCATAAAGAAAAGATTGCTCAAGAAAGTTTAGAAAACCCCATTAGTATCTCAGAAACTGATAATCTTGCCTATATTATCTATACTTCTGGTTCGACTGGAACACCTAAAGGCGTTCTTGGCACCCATCGCGGTACAGTAAACGGCTTACACTGGCTATGGAAAACATATCCTTTTAGCCAGGGAGAAGTTTGCTGTCAGAAAACAGCGATTAGCTTTGTCGATTCGGTTTGGGAAATTTTTGCTCCTTTACTTCAAGGAGTTCCTACAGTAATCATCAGCAATGCAACTGTACTAGACTTGCAACTATTTATAGAAACTTTAGCGCATCACAAAGTTACTCGTATCATACTTGTACCCTCATTACTGCGCTTACTTCTTGATAATTACAGTCATCTCCTACAGAAATTATCTCAGCTAAAACTTTGGATAACTAGCGGAGAAGCAATTTCTGTAAAATTAGTTCAAAGTTTCCAAGAATTGATGCCAGAAGTAAAGCTGATCAACCTTTACGGTTCATCGGAAGTTTCCGCTAATGCTACTCACTACGACACCAGTTTACTACAAAATCAAGCACACAGTGTTCCCATTGGTCACCCGATTGATAATACTCAAATTTATGTATTGAATCGCGATTTACAACCAACACCTGTAGGAGTTGTTGGTGAACTTTATGTTGGTGGTGATGGGTTAGCAAAAGGCTATTTACACCGTCGGGAATTAACTCAGGAAAGATTTATTAATAACCCCTTTATTCCGGGAAATAAGCTTTATAAAACAGGCGATTTAGTACGATATCTTAAAGATGGAAATCTTGAGTATTTTGGTCGCCATGATGAACAAGTAAAAATCAGAGGTTTTCGAGTAGAATTAGGTGAAATAGCCACAGTAATTACCCAACATCCTGATGTACAAGAATCGGTTGTCATTGCGAGAAATGATGTTCAACAAAATCAGTGTTTGATTGCCTATATTGTAACAAGTAAACAAGATATAGCTGCACAATTGTTGCCCTATTTGCAACATAAATTACTTAGCTATATGGTACCATCTGCTTTTGTTGTAATGGATGCACTCCCACTATCACCTAATGGCAAAGTAGACAAACGTGCGCTAGCCAATAATGAAATTATTCGACAAAATACGAATAAGTCATTTGTTGCTCCCCGAAACTTTACGGAATTAGCTTTAGTAAAAATTTGGGGGAATCTTCTTAATACTAACCCTATTGGAGTGACAGACAACTTTTTTGAGTTGGGTGGTCACTCATTTTTAGCTGTCCGGTTAATGGCTCAAATTCAAGACAGATTTGGGCATAACCTTCCACTATCTACTCTTTTTGAAAATCCCACAATTGAAAAACTAGCAACCATCGTCAGTCAGCCATCTCGTCAAAAATCTGGTTCTCCTCTAGTAGCAATTAACTCTTCTGGCTCCAAGATACCTTTCTTCTGTATACATGGTGCTGGTGGAGGTATTACTCACTACTTTAATTTGTCCAGAAGACTTGGTGAAGATTATCCATTTTATGCTTTGGAAGATAATGTAGAGCAAGACAAACCAGAAATTATTTCAGTAGAAGAAACAGCAACTCGCTATCTGCAAGAAATTCGTAAAGTACAACCAAATGATCCATTACTTTTAGGTGGTCATTGTTACGGTGGTGTACTTGCCTTTGAAATGGCGCAGCAACTACAAAAGCAGGGTCAAACAGTAGGTTTAGTAGTTGTCATCGATGCTATATTACCAGAAACAAGCATTGAACCTACCAATGATGACGATACAAAATTTTTACTCCGCATAGCTGAATCAATAAAAACCGATAATAATATAGACTTTTCAGTACCTTTTGAACAACTTCGAGATTTGCCATTAACTGAGCAACTTCATTTAATTAATCAAAAAGCAAACTTCATCTTTAGCGATGCCGAAATTCAAGATTTTCTCCGTTATTACAAACTTTTCAAAGCTCATGTTCAAGCGATGCGAAATTATGTTCCCCTCTGTTATCCTCAGCCGATAACTCTATTTCGAGCGTCGGAGAAAATAGTTCATGACTTTAATAATCCAGAATGGTATACTGACGACCCTTTATTAGGATGGGGTAAGTATTCTAGTCAACCGATTCAATTTATTGACATCCCTGGAGACCATTTCTCGATTTTCGTTGAACCTCATATTCAAGAATTAGCTAAACAACTGAGAATTTATATCGATAATGCTATGAGCAATTTAAATAAATCATGAAATGAGAGTAAAAATACTTATGAAACTACCCCCAGGACCGAAAACTGCTTGGTTAATACCTCTGCAATTCAATGCCGACCCCTTTGGCTATATGGATGCTATTTCCAAACGTTATGGTGATATAGTTACTTTAATGTCGGGTACTACACCAACAGTTTATGTCAGTAATCCTTTAGGAATAAAGGAGATTTTTACAAATACCAAAGAAATTTCAGCTAGTGGCAAATTAAACCGGGGTTTCGCCTTGATGACGGGAAAACAAGGAGTGCTTCAACTTGATGGTATACGCCACAAACATCGCCGCAAGCTTTTAATGCCTGCTTTTCACGGTGCGCGGATGCAAGCCCACGGAGAGCGAATTTGTGACCTTACACATAAGGTTATGCAACAGCAAGCAATCGGTAAACCTTTCATTGGCTATCCAACAATGGAAGATATCACTCTACGAGTGAGCATAGAAGTTGTGATGGGATGGTCAGAAGGAGAACGCTACAACAGACTCAAGCAACTGCTTTCTAGGGCTTTGAAACAGATGTTATCTCCATCGCTCAAAATTGCTCAAAATCTACCTTTTGGGAGACGAGATTTAGGTCGATGGAGTCCCCAAGGATACTTGCTTTACCTGCGGCGAGAACTTTTTGATTTGCTTTACACCGAAGTCCAAGAGCGTCGTCAGCAAACACAGGATTTAGGCACGGATATTCTCTCTGAACTAGTATTAGCTATTGATGAAGCA
The DNA here is from genome assembly GCF_015207665.1 of Plectonema cf. radiosum LEGE 06105. GTDB lineage: Bacteria > Cyanobacteriota > Cyanobacteriia > Cyanobacteriales > Nostocaceae > Rivularia > Rivularia radiosa_A. The sequence continues at coordinate 46,126 of NZ_JADEWL010000026.1, read as the reverse complement.
GGTAATCTGTTAACGGATGAGGAAATACGAGACTTATTAATCTCACCTCTTTTTGCAGCCCAGGATGCTTCATCAACAGCACTTGCTTGGTCTTTATACTGGATTCATCATTTACCTGATGTTCGCGATCGCCTGTTAAAAGAAATCGATAGTCTTGGTGAAAACCCAGACCCCATGAGCATTTTTGCACTACCGTACTTAAGTGCTGTTTGCAACGAAATTTTACGAATTTACCCTACGCAATTGTTTACGTTTCCCAGGTTGGTAGAATCGACCGTCAAGGTGATGGGCTATGAGTTGAACCCTGGTACAATACTTATTGGTAATATTTACTCAACACATCAGCATGAAGATTTGTACTCAGAGCCAAAAGAATTTCAGCCAGAGCGCTTTTTGAAAAAACAATATTCTTCCTACGAATTTCTACCTTTTGGTGGTGGTTCTCGCGTGTGTATTGGCGGAACTTTTGCCTTGTTTGAAATGAAACTCGTCTTAGCAACTATTCTTTCACATTATGAATTAGAGCTAGTCAGTAATCGCCCAGAACGCCCTAAATTTGGAGGTCTAATTTCTTACCCTGCTAGCGGTGTGAAGATGATTGTGCGTGCTATGCGTCAACATCAAGGACAGTCACAACCATCGGTTGTCGGCTCAGTTTAACTAATAAAGTTAGTTTTCTGTTTAATTAATTTCCTAGTATGAAAATAATACATACTTATGAAACTCAACTTCAAGATTGTCGTTTTTGTTCCTTAGTTTCTAAAGCTAACAAAGAAGACCCAATTGGTACAGCAGGTACTTGCGATTATTGGTTAATTATGGAAATTCCACAACCTTGGCCGCAAGAAATTTTTCAAGAAAATCCTACTATCAAATCATTGGTGGGTTTATTCCAAGAGTTAGTTTCTCAGCATGGGGTTAAGTTAAAACCGATACTAATTGCTCCCGACCGCGAGTATTCTAATCCCGGTTTTACCCGTGTCTTTTACTACTATCGTCCTGCAAAGCTATTTTCTCGATTTGAAAAGCAGGAATTTATTGTTCCAGAGAACAAAGTTGTTGCTCTAGTAACGGCAATATTCAAAAAGTTAATGCAACAACCCAATGATTTACCCGAATTTACACAATATCAACAACAAACCAGTCACATTCGCGAACTCATGGTTTGTACTCATACTCAAGTAGACCTTGCTTGTGGCAGATTTGGAACTCCTTTATATAGACAATTACGTAAAGAATATGCTCCTGCTTCTAATGGTAAATTAAGAATATGGCAAACAACTCACTTTGGTGGACATCAGTTTGCTCCTACATTAATTGATTTACCCCAAGGATGCTTATGGGGACATCTCTCGCGGGATGTATTGGATTTACTAGTACACCGAAATGGTTCAGTCTCAGGTTTACGTGAATACTACCGAGGTTGGACTGGTTTAAGCGAATTTGAGCAAATTGCCGAACGCGAAATTTGGATGGAGTTTGGCTGGAGTTGGCTTAACTACTTGAAAGTAGGCAAGGTACTTGCAATGGAAGAAGTCGCTGAAGGTCAGAAGGCTGACTGGGCAGAAGTACGGATTGATTTTGAGAAGACCGATGGTAGTAAAACAGGTGCTTATGAAGCCAAAGTTGAAGTTTGTGGTGAGGTTATAAGTGCATTTAACTCAGCAAAATATTTGGAATTAGAAGCAGTCAAGCAGTATCGCGTTAGTTGTTTAAACATGATTAAATAAACAGCATAAAAGCATTTTACTTTTCATCAAAAAATCTACCCGATCTAGTTGATTGATAATATTCACCCTAGTGTTAATGCCACATATAAAGTAATAATGTCTACAGCGCAGCAATCCCAACTTACAAATGAAATTCTCAATGGTAATCTTGTTACAATCATGTTCAAGTTATCAATTCCTGGCATCATAGGGATGCTGCTTGTTGGTTTAAACAGTTTCCTGGATGCATTATTTGCTGGTCAATTAATTGGACAAAATGCTTTAGCGGGTATTTCACTTGCACTGCCACTGACATCTATTGTAACTGGATGTGCCGTATCGATTGGGGTAGGCTCTGCTTCTGTTATGAGTAGAGCAATTGGTTCAGGAGATATAGAAACTGAGTCTCAAATTATAGGTAATTTAACAGTAATAAGTATAATCATTTCATTTTTCATTGCTGTAATAGGATATATATTTGGGAATGAATTAATTGCATTCATGGGTGGAGATGGAGAAGTAGCTAAATATGGAGTTGGCTATCTTAAAACATATATAATTGGTTCGATATTTTTCATTCCAGCAGTAGCTTCTAATACGCTTGTCAAATCTGAAGCTAAAATCAGACTTGCAACTGTCTTTTCTTTTATATTTGTAACGACTAACTTCTTTTTAAATATAATATTTGTTAAATTTCTAAACTTTGGTATTCAAGGTATAGCATTAGCGACTAATTTAGCAGCTTTAGCTCATTTTATTGTGAATTTTGCATATTTTATTTTTTATAGTAGAAGTTCAATTACGTCCAATTCTAGAAAGATTAATTTTGGGTTAGATTTAGTATCACCAATCTTATCCGTTGGTGCATCGGTCATGCTCATGCAATTAACGGGGATAATTCAGCAGATAATAATTTTTAAATCTATTGCTGACTACGGAACAGATAGTGACATTGCGTTTGCAGGAGCTACAGTCAGACTATATTTTTTGGTCATTACTCCTTTAAATGGTCTTGTGCAAGCACTACAGCCTGTAATTGGTATAAGTTACGGAGCAAGAAACTATAGAAGACTTAAAAAAGCTTACTTCATTTTTTGTCTTACCGGAACTATATTATTCATTCTGATTTGGCTGACTTTACAAGTGTCTCCAACATTCTTTCTTCGCTGGGTCATACCAAATTTGGATATTACTACAAATAACTCATTCAATTTTAGATTAATTACTTTTACACTTATTACGGCTCCTTTTTTGTCATGCAGCCTCACTTTATTTCAGTCCATAGGTAATGCAAAAATTGCCGCAGGTTTCATAATTTTTAAACAGATAGTTTTGTTTATTCCATTACTGTTATTATTAACTATGATGATTGGTGTCAATGGAGTTTATTATAGTTTTACTATTACAGAAATATTATCTAGCTTAATCATTGGGAGTTTTACATTGATAGAATTTATCAAAATAGAAAAAGTAATTAAAAAAGTATAATTTGGTAATGCATCAATAATTAAAAATAAAAAATTAAAATGAGGCTTATTATGGCAACAATGGGAAAATACTGCAAAGCTTATCCTTTAAATAGGCTACGGAAATTTCATCAATGGAACGAGTACAGTGAAAATACCAGAAAAAAGGTTATCGATACAGATGAAGTTGAGATAAATCGTGAGTTAACTGATGATGACTTTCTTTATCTTCAAGAAAACTATGTAGTTACAGATGGAATTTTCAAAGACGAAAATATAATCTTTGATAATATAACTCCCGAATGGTTAGATTTTTGCAAAAATACGCTTTTATTTGAGGTTCCAGTTTATGAACCTGTGAAGGTAGAAGTATCTGGGATTCAAGACAATGGTGATTCGTAAATATTTAACTCGAAAAACACTTATAAATAAGGAAGTTGCATTATGAATGAGCTTGTACAAAGATTATCACAAAGCGAACACCTCGTTGAAGCCAGCTTGCGACCTTCAGCAACAGCCACTGCACTAATAGAGGTTATGTTCATATTAAATTTACACAGACAAAGAGAGGTGCTGATTTAGGTGTAAAGCTTGATAAAGAACTAAGCTGCTACGCATTTAATTTGTATAGTACTAGCGGGCTGTCCGGCCCGCACTACAAAAACTTGATATTTTTGCTTTATACAATTTAGCTGCACATCAGCTTATCAAGTTTGAACGAAGCTGACTTTGATAATCAAGAAGGTCATGCCTATTTAGTTCGATATCTAACATTAAATTACGTAAAAGTTCGATGTATTGCTGACATTAACCTTGAAAGGTCAAGGACACCTCGAACCAATAGAAGCGTGAAGTTTATTTATGTTAGTGCAAAGTTTACCTAGCCCCTCGGGCTAAAGTAATGAGTGATGAGTAATAAGTAATAAGTAAAGCTCTTTATGGTACAAAGCCTTCTCATTCATGAAGAAAAGAAAAATACACCGTCAATTATTGAAGGCTCTTGTATTACTCATTACTTGTTAATAAATTTTGCTGACCATTATTATTAATTGACTGGAGAAACAAATGCATCAAGAAGAAAAAGAAGACACGACAATTTACAAAGTTGTAGTTAATCATGAAGAACAGTATTCCATCTGGCCATTTGAGCGTGATAATCCGCTTGGTTGGAAAGATACTGGAAAAAATGGACTCAAACAAGAATGTTTAGATTACATAAAAGAAGTCTGGACTGATATGAGACCGCTAAGTCTCCGAAAAAAAATGGAGGAAACAGCATCTAGCACTTAGGTTTCCCGTATTTTTTACTAACACTCACAAGCCTCAATTTTAAGAAACACAGGGAGTAGGGAGTAGGGAACACAGAACAGGGAATCATGGGGGGTATTTGTTTCATTCCTAGCTAGGGGATTTAATAATTTTTATCTTTAACCTGTTCCCTGTTCCCTACCCGTACTAAAAGACTTTTACACCTAACGCTGCGCTACATAAACAGCAAACCTAGCATTATGTAACGGTTGCTCCAATTAGAAATTAGATGCTACGTCGAGACATCGGTTTTGTGTTTGAATGCAAAATATAAATAAATATAATATGACATGAGTTCGTACAATACCTACAGTACGCTGCGCTAGCTACTAATATTGCTTAATTAAAGAATGCATCATTTAATCCTATTTATTGAGAATATTTATCATATCTTGAGAAGATAAACCAACCACTTCAGAAAGTTCTTCTAAACCGTAAAAATGGGGCAGGCTTATTATCGATTTCAAAGCCTGCCCATATATGAGACTCCTAAAATACTTTACGAGATTCTAAATGAGCCTCAATATCCTTCTTGGTACGCCAGATAGGACGTAATTTTTTCTCAGCAAAAAGTTGTAACTGGTCAACAGAATGGGGCGAGCCAGGTTGAGATGAATTACCATAACTCATAAGCGCCATTGCTTGCAGGGGTTTAGAAAACTCAATAGCAGCAACATAAGAATCGCCCGCGACAGGTTGAAATCTACCATTTTCTGAGGGAGCAAAGTTGACGACGCGGAAAATCCCTAAGTCTCCATCGCCACCATTACCTGGTAAATCCACATTCCCATATTTCAACCGGAAAACTTCTCCCCAAGCAACATCTAATTTTCCATAAACTTTTTGTACCTTTGTTGCTGCTGCTTCCAATAATGCTACTGCACTTTCAGGATTAGCTAATCCATCGGGTGTAGTGCGTGGTGACTCTTCCGTCCAAGGTTGACTAAAAGTCTTATCGAAATCTAGTTCTTCTGCCCAGTAAGCAAACAATACCGCTCCCTGACTATCTGCATTCGCTTGTTTATCCCACTTTTCTAAGACTTTTACTGCAAGTTGTCCCAATTCACCACCATATTTCCGCGCTGCTGGAATTAAATCATCTAGAATCCGGTCTGCAAATTCCATACGTGTAGAATGCTTGTATTTAACCATTTCATCAAAGGTAATTTTTTCATCTTCAGCTAACATTGAAGCGGAACTTTGCGCTCGGAAATCCATGAAATTTGGTGCCATATAAGACGGATATTTATCTGGTTTGATAGCGACTGGAAAAGTTGTTGTCCAAGGTGGGTCATTGGCATTTTGTAACCAACCACTCGGAGGGTCAATAATCCGAGGTAAATCCTCATAAGGATGAGTTTTAGTCCATAAAGTTTTTGATGTGTTCCCAGGAATAATACCTTGCCAATACTGAAAATCCCCTTGCTCGCGTACTGGAACTTGTCCGTTAAATAAGTGCATAATATGCCCTTGTCGGTCGGCATACATCACTGTAAACATTGGTAACTGCAAACGTTGGAGTGCTTTTTCAAACTCTGCCAAATTTTGCGATCGCGCCATGTCCCACCACTGTTCCAACACTCCTGGTCGATCGACACCGACAACACGCAGTGCAGTAGCTTTACCATCTTTTTCTGACACAACAGGTCCATGAATAGAACTTTTGACCACTAATGGTTCTTCCCGTAATGTCCCGTCTTGTTGTTTTACTTGCAAAGAAACAGTTTTGGTATCAAAGGGACGAACTTTACCATCAAAACGATAGCCATCACCAGCTAATTCTAGTTGATAAGCATCCCACCCATCATGAGTGTTAACGGTATGAGTCCAACCCAAATTATCGTTGAAAGCAATATTTAAAACAGGAATCCCCACAAGGGATGCTCCATAAGCATCAATTCCCGGTGCAGTAATTTGAGCTTCATACCATAAGTACAAATCCGACCAGGGAAGATGAGGATTTGCCAGCAGCATAGCATTACCAGATGCCGAACGAGAAGGTGCGATCGCCCAGCCATTAGAACCAGCTTTTGATTCCGAACTACTCACACCCGCAACTTGTTCTGGACTAACTACAAATGTAAAGTTGAGTACTCTTTGTAGATGAGCGAGGATGTCTTCTCCTTTAACTGGTAGAACAACTTCAACCTCATCATCAATTGCATTCGGATTTTCTTTGACGTAAGTATTGATACCCTCTGCAAAAGCATCTAAATAACTACGGAAAGATGCATCTTGTGCTTCATACCAAACGCTAGCGCGTTCGGGTACTCCCATTGTCAACATCCAACGGTCAGAGTCTATATAGTCCTCTCCCCAGTATTGGGCTGCACGTCCTCTTGCTTGTCCGTAGAGACGCAGTAATAAATTACCGTGGCTTTGCATTTGCGCCCATCCAAAAGCACGGAATGCACTTATAGCATCCTGACCATAAATATGCGGTATCCCATAGGTATCCCACAATATTTCAGTACTAGGAACCTGAGTTCCTAGAGTTTGGCATCCTAAAATTAATGCAAACAATAGGCTGAGTGTAAATGGTAAAATTCTATTAAGATTTCTTTTAAAAACCTTAAGTATTTCGGATTTACTCCCAGAAGATAAAAGGTAAGCGATAGTAATTAACTGCTGCATAGTTAATAAACACTATGTAAGGTAATTGATGATATTTTCCAAAAAATATCTGTTATGTAGCACATTCATTCAAACATTATTGAGCAGATAGTGATGAATAAGGGATTATAGCCTGCTCGTTAGTGACAACTTGCGTTATGTCGCAAAATTTTTCAATAAAAAAGGCTGATTTGTAAACCTGCCTTGAGTGAGAAAATATCAGTCGAAACTTTTGTTCAAGCGATACTTTCACTTGTACCCTAAAAAATAATAACAGGAATTCTTCTCAAATACTTTTAATTCTTATTTATATTAATGCTGTTCACGTTAACGAAGTGTGCCCCGAAAGGGGCATAGTATCGTGGCTAAAACCCCGTGATTTTAATCCGAGGATGAAAGCTAATCGCAGGTTTTAAACTGCTTATAGAAAAATCTAGCATTTCTTCTACTGACTTAGAACAACAAAATGTTTTAAAAGAGCGAAGCGTGCCGTTAGGTATTGTAAGCGTGCTAAGTAATATCTTTACTATTTTCATCTTCCCTAGTAAGATAAATCCTTCTAAGTAAGCTTCGAGTTTCCGGACTTAACCCCTGAATATATCGCATTTTTTCTGTTATGTAGATTCACCCTTAAAATCTATATACTTTATTTTAGGTAAATGTGTAAATAATTTTGTTTGATTACTTATCTGCCAAAATACCGTTTAACTATGAAAACCCAAGCCCAGGCTGCCGAAGCATTGGTATCTTCTCAAGCACCCATTCTTTCAGTACAAGGTTTGGGTCGAAAAATCGATAAATATTGGATTTGGCGTAACTTAAATTTTGAAGTATTTTCGGGTGAAAAAGTCGCTGTCTTGGGTGCTTCTGGTTCGGGTAAAAGTTTACTTTTACGAACTTTAGCTGGACTTGACCGACTACAAGCAGGTCAAATTATCTTTGAGGGAAAAAGTATTGATGCTTGGTATTTACCTAAATATCGTTCCCAAATTATTTACCTCCATCAGCGTCCGGCTTTATGGTTCGGAACTGTAGAGTTAAATTTACAACAAGTTTATCATCTTAAAGCTAACCACCATAAGGCTTATAATCGCGCTACAATTCTAGATTATTTACAAATTTTACATAAAAAAGATGACTTTTTAAAGCGTCCGGTAAGTGCTATTTCTGGGGGTGAAGCTCAAATAGTCGCTTTTTTACGAGCATTGCAACTCACACCCAAGGTCTTATTGCTTGATGAACCTACCGCATCAGTTAGATAGTGAAACTACCCGCAGTTTGGAATTATTGGTGGCAGCTTGGCAAGCCCAAGACCAACAAAGAGCATATCTTTGGACAAGCCACGACTCAACCCAGTTACAGCGAATTACCAACCGTCAAATTAGTTTGCAGGAATAGGATTGATGGATAAGTATATTTCCATTAGTTACGCTCAACTGGCTTTAGCGACATTATTTATAATCATCAATGTTTGTCTTTCTCTAGGTTTACGATTTGGACTAACCCAGAGTTTGGTAATAGCATCGTTGCGAATGGTGGTACAACTATTGCTCGTAGGTTATGTATTGCAGTGGGTGTTTACCCTGCGTAACCCATTATTGGTATTACTTGTAGCCATTGCCATGACGACCATCGCATCCCTGTCAAGTGTTAACCGTACCCGCAGACGATTTTCTAGTATTTACTGGAACAATTTTATCTGTCTGTTGAGCGCTTCATTTTTAGTTACGGGATTAACGGTAAATGGAATTATTCGCGTTGAACCTTGGTACGACCCGCAATATTTAATTCCTTTATTAGGTATGGTTTTAGGTAATGCGCTGACGGGTACATCTTTAGCGTTAGATAAATTTATGGAAGATTTGAGTAGTAAGCGCGAGCAAATCGAAGCCTTGTTAACGTTAGGGGCTACTCGTTGGGAAGCAGCACACGAAACATTAAAAGAAGCACTGCGAACTGGGATGATTCCCACTATTAATTCCATGATGGTGATGGGATTAGTCAGTTTACCGGGAATGATGACTGGTCAAATATTGGCTGGTGCTAGTCCCACTGATGCCGTGCGCTACCAGATTCTAATTATTTTTACACAAGCTTCCGGAACGGCTTTGGCTACCATAGGAGTGTTGATTTTAGCGTTTTTTGCCGTGTTTAGCCGACAGCATCAGTTGAGTGGGAATTTAATCAGTAATTCGTAACTATGTTCTTATTTGTTACAAATGGAACTGAAGCTGCACAAAAATGAATCCCAGAAGCTAACTGTAAACCAGATTTTATTTGTCATTTGGCAGAAATTGCTGTTTTCTGCGACGGTTCAGTTCACGATAATTCCGAACAAAGAAAGCGAGACACAATTGAACGAGATAGAGATATAGTACCAGCTATACCGTTCTAACCCTGCGACATGATGAAAATTGGCAAGAAAGGTTGGAGTATTTAGCTTCCTTGTAAATTTTGGAGTAAGTATGATGCGTCGTTTTATAATTAGTCTCAAAACAGTTTTGAGCAACACAACTTTACTGGTTGTTAAATTATTTTAAAACCAATAAGCCTAAAAAATTATAGAAAATAAAAGTTAACGTCTGGCGGGGTGGTCCTATGAATCATCAACAAAAATAATTTCCCGTAGCAAATATTTTGTACCCGAACATTTTTTGATCGCTTCCTCAACTCGAACGGAAGGTATTAAAAAGCTCACAGTCTTTGTGTAAGCAAAATTTGGCGCATGAGTTAATCCGAAAAACGAGCTTGCTGAAAGTGTCTTGAGAGCAGATTTTCTACATGGCAATTTTTGCTCTAACTCAACACTCAACGTTTGCGCTATTGCATAAGCCAGCAATGGTGGAACGCTATTACCTATAGCTTTATGTGCCGCAAGCTTACTCGTCCCGAAATCGAACCAGTCTGGAAAACTATGTAACCTCGCTGCTTCGCGAACTGTTATAACTCTCGCTTGTTCGTAGTGAATTGGACGAGAGGAAGTTCTGTTTCCACTTCCAGCACGTAGGGTAGGAGAGAAACCGTTTTTGGAAAGTCGATAAGCCCAAGTCGTCGGTTCTTTCTTCCCAGGTTTGGTATCGGCATATTTTTGTTGGGTGGCTACCGTATGCACAGTTGCTTTACAACCAGTGATAATATCTTTTTGTGAGCTAGATGAATTAGGGAAAATTTTCTCTAGGTATTGGGCATATTCTCCCTTTTCTCTCCATTGAGAATTCCACTCCCAGGTGTCTGTTTGAGGATTGATTGGGATATGGCTAAGATCAGAAATTGCATCCCCCACACTGAACCTTCTATTGCTTTGGTACGGTGCATCAATCTCGCCAAACTTCGACCCCACCCAAATTGCTCGTTGTCGTTTTTGGGGTACACCGTAATGTGATGCTGTGAGCAACCATTTCGATAGAATGTAGTGTTCTTCAATGAGGGCGATCGCATTACCTGTAATGCTCTCAAACTTTTTCGACTCGATGGCAGGAACATTTTCCATCACGAACATTAATGGATTTAGTTCTACCACTAAATTGATAAATTTGATTACTAACTGACTGCGAGCATCATTAACATCTTGTTTACCAGCAACAGAAAACCCTTGACAGGGAGGACCACCAATAATGAGGGCAATTTCTCCATCCCAATCTGGATATTTATTTTGAATAATTTCTCTAATTTCTACGGCTGAAATATCGCCAATATCTCGACATAAAATTAATGTATTAGGGAAATTAATGCGATATAGTTCTAATACTTTGGGATTATTATCTATGGCAACTGCGACTTCAAACCCAGCAGACTGAAAACCCAAGTCCAAACCGCCAACTCCACAAAATAAACTTACTACCAACTTCTTGCTTTTTGATAACATTTTAATGAAAAAAGATAGATTTAGTTCTTATACATATATTATAGAATAAATTCGTAGCCATGTTAATATCATTAGTTATTTTTATTTATTCAAACTATTCTAATTTCTCATCAAAACTTGATTAATAGCTTCTAATCTTCGCCGTTGATCTAAAGCAATACAATTCCATCTCCATCGTTCCGACCACATTGAATATTGTTGTAATTTTGCAGTGTAGTAAGTATTTTGAGAATTAGCACAAATTGAAAATAAACCGACTCGCGAATTACCTGCTTCAAGTTCTCCATTACTTTTACGAAAAGCCTCAACTCTTGCCCATAAAATAGCTTCTTTACTCTTTAACCCTTTCTTCAAAGCGTCAGCGTATCTTTTAGGAAAAGCATCAGATACGCGAGGGGATGCCTGATTCCACTGGTCTAAATTATTGATAAATGCTTCGATATTTTGTTCGGGATTTATACCAGCGATTTGAAGTTTGTTTGCTAATCTAGGAATACGGCTTTTGGTTCTTTTTAAACATAAAGCATCTGCATTTTCTAAATTTGTGCCACCTCTACCTTGGTCGCTACACCACCCCCGATTACCGATTCTATTTCCGGGGTCAAGATGATAGTAGTATAATGAAGTCTTCTTTCCATCGATTGTACAGTTTCCTTCAGCTGCACAAATTGCTAATACACCTATAGAATAATTATTAGCAAATAAATCGTTTAACTTCCTAGTATATGAATTGTTAATTTCTGAGATATTTTCTACGCCATCAGAAACAAACTTAATTGCTGGTTTACTTAGTGCAAAGCTTGTAATTAACAATAGTAATAGGATATTGAGTAAATCCCATTTGTATCCTAATTGAAGTGAATGTTTCATTGTTTCATTGTAATTACGAATGCTTTTATATACTCGCAAATAACTATTCATGTAAATAAACATAATAGTAGTAGCAAAGTACTAAGAAACAGGAATAGCTGTTTTACAATTAGTGGAAAACTACACCATAAATGCAAAGTTTTTTGAAGAATATTTGGTCGCCAAGGTGCTTTCGCTTTCATCTTTCCACCGTGAATTAGCCAGTGAGCAAAGAGGCAAAGTGGGAGTACATCTTTACCTAATTCCTCATGTCCTAAATGCCGATAGCCAACCCCTGTATGATGTATGTTGTATTTACCGTATTTATTACGGGCATATTTTCCTATTCTTATCCAAGGAAACATCGAACATCTATTGCCAGATTGTTTTAGCCAGTGGTAATGCTTACTTCTCCAAGCATCGGATTTAATGTACGAATAATAATCGCTTGAAGAAAGATATTTTTTTGTTTTCATGGATAGTTTTTCTCCTATTAAAAGTTAAAAAATTAAGTTTTTTGCTTGGATAAAAGTTGTTGAAAATATGAAATTGTTATCCGCTTGATAATCTATGTCTTGTTGTAAATAATTCATAAACTCTTGATGCCCTTTCGATGTACGTCCTACCGGGCATCCAGCACTCGCATTATCAACAAACTTTTGGTCGCTTCCGCTATGTTGATTTGCTCCAATTATTGAATATTCCTTTTTATCTCCTTTATCAACTTTGCTATTGCGATTGAAATCCCGGATTATATTGACTGGTGCAACTTGAACTAATGCAATCTCACGACCTTTGTGTTTTCCAATGCGCCAAGCTTTATACTGTCCCGGTACTTTTATTTGCGCTGCACCCGAGGCATTCATAGGTTTTTCTGTATAATAATTACCCGGTTCAATAGATGCTTCCCAAGCTCCAACTAATCGAGGAGTAGGGTTTACTTCAACTAAAAACCGGGAATCATTGAATTTGTTGGGTGCATTGTTATTCCTAACACCTGATGGAAACATACCTTGGACGTAAAACACGTTGTAACGGCGTTCCCCAGTTCGGATTTCCCATTTTTGTTTGCGTGCGTAATCTAAAAGTGCAACAGCTATTTTATCCGCTTCTTTCGGTTGATTTAGGTTTGTCGAAAAACTAATACCAATAATGCGATTTAGCTGAAGTTTACTTTCGACCCACTGGTTAATTCCGGGATGAATTATAGCGATCGCCATTACTAAAGACAATCCAAAACAGCAAATACGCCCTCTTACCTGAGATAATCTAAATTTACGACATGCTTCCTCAGATGCCTTAATTTCTTGGTATTGAATTTCTACTGGGAGGTGTTTTAATAATTCGGACGCTCGAAATGACATAAAGCATTCTTGTTGTAAGCATCTAATAGTGTTCGGCAATTTGATGATTCATCTAATTTCTGAATATTCTTTGGGAGTAAGGGTTCAAAGCGAGTCAAATTTTTTATATCCGAACGAATATCAGTAGTAAGCGTTGCAATGTAAGGTCGGACATTTGGAATTAAAGCAAACGAAGCATATCCAGGACGAGCCATATCAAGGGCAAACACAATAAACACAGTACTGGTAATTAGAAAACTTGACGTAGGAATCCTCACCCAACTCATGTTCTACTTGCTCCCTACAGATTGATATCCACCATCCCCAGTCCAAGTAGTCAAAGGTAAGATAGTTGTCTGTTTTTGCTGTTTAACATCGACAGGTGATTGCTGCCAATTATTAGATTCAACAGTTTGTAGTCGTACAGCCTTATCTAAACTATCTCCCGCACCTGTAGCAACTTGACCAAATCCATTCCAAACACCGTTAGCGACAGGCTTACCAGCATTAACAACGCCATGACCGAATCGGACTGCTGTTGATGTATTTTGCGGTAATTGTCGAGGATTGCGAGTTGCAATTAGTCCTCCTAAAAAGAATTGAGTAACCCAGGAGCCAACAACTAAAGTACCGATACTCATGCTCCAAAAGGCAAATGAACGCCAAGGTTTAAAAGGGTTGGTATGATTGGCAACAGTACCCAAAGTCCCAATTGCAGCACCTGCTCCATTTTCCATTGCTGGGGTTACGCCACGGCTGCATTTTTGACCCCAATTGTAAGCACCCCTAGCGTAGCGTCCGGCATTATAGGCGCGATTATGCCACTGATTGTTACGAGAATATCGGTCGTCATAGTTGTCATCAAATTCTTCATAATGTGTATCTACCACGTTGGTATCTAATTGATGGCTTGAAGCCAATTGTGGTAAATCTCTTCGGTACACTTGTTTTCTAGTCATTGTTACTCCTAATTAATCAATTAAAGTATCGCAATTGTATTATTAGCTCTCTCGTTAACGGTTCATGTTTTATCTCCATCGCAACCCCAAACATCTTCCTGCTCAATTAGTTTTTGGCGAAACTGTTCGGTATCCGTTGGTATAGATGAACCTTCTTCTGCCAAAGGTTTTTTCGCACTCACCGGAAGATATAAATACTGAGGACAGTATTTTTGAACTAGTTGGACGTAGTTGTATTTATCTTTTCCGTCAAGTCGAGTTGCGGGTGCGCCTTGCATCCAAGCCGGAATTTCTATTCTTGTTCTTTCTCTTTCTCCCCCATCTGGGCGAATCAAATAAGCCCAACCAGCACATCGTTTATTACCTTCTACCTTAGTGTCAGTAATAGCTTGAGCATAGAGCCACACTATGGCATCCTTAATAGTTTGCGATTTACCAGCGAGAGCTTTTGCACCACCTAACATAGCCTGAGTATCCCCGTGACTGGCAAAGGAAACGGACATATTAGCCTGCCGTAAAAATTGCACTACTGCTTCCCAGAATTTAGGCATTACGGTAGAGTCAATAGCATCGATTTCGCTCGAATAATTCGACATTTCGTCAAGCGATAAATGCAGGTGATAATCTTCAAATGGTTCGTACTCCTTCGTCTCATCGCCAGCTTCTGCGATTCTCCAAAAAGCAATGCGAGTAAATTCTCGTATAGCATTAGTTGCTTCGACAAAGTTGTAACCGCGTCCAAAAACCTTAATACCTTTCCACTGTTGACCTTTGGCAAAAGGATTAACCATCCAAACCAAATGACCAAGTTTGATATGTTCGGCAATTAAATAACCTAGTTTTGAGGTTTTACCGCTGCCTTTTTCCTTACCAACAATCCCCACCGTGTTTTCGTAAATTAATGATTTAACTTCGGCATATTTCTCTTCTGAGCTACTATGCGGGTTCAATCCATTTGCAGCATTATAATCATTAGATATTGAAGCATCAATATCACTTGTTTGGTAGAAATTTGCAACTTCCTGTAGTGGGAATTTTTTAGCTTTTGCACAAACACTCTGCTGTTGGATTTGGTTGGATATTTGGGTACTTGCCGGTGGTTCTTGATTGTTTTGTAATGGCGGCATTGCTTGAGCATTATTAACTAATTGAACTGCATTCGGGACAACGTTTTGACCCGCAGCTAATAAAAGTCTCTGTTTGGTACTCTGCTTTTTATCAGCTAATTCCCAAAACACTAAACTTGATGTCCCCAATACTGCAATGACAGCACCACCAAATCGTAGAAATGACTTTGCTGGTTCTGGCATTTCTATTTCTACCGTTTGCTGTTGAGTAGAATATGGTGTTGCTGATTGTTGAATTGTGTTACTGCTAAAACTGCTAGCAAACATCCAACTTCCTAATAGCAGAGGTATAGGTGCAAATACTAATTTACTGGGCATTTTTACCCCCTTTCAGTTTTGGTGAGGGTTTATCTTCTAATGGCTCTTGCTCAATTGATCGAGTAGTGGGGGTTGTTTCTGGTTTATCTTGCTGATAATCAGATATCTGTGCATCCTCCGAACTTGCTTTATTCCCAAACCAATCAGTCTTCTCAAGCTCGGATGCAACCGGACTTAATCCCTTTACACGCAAAGCTTCTAACATAGCGGCTTTTACTTCTTCTAAGCGAAGTCGCGTATTTTGGGCAATTGTAACCAAATTGAACCGCTGTGTTGTTTCCCTCCTGCTATTAGAGATAATATTGAGCTTAACCAAACCACTGGCAGCTAATTCCGCTGAGTCAATCGGAATAGTTACCCAAGAACCCGTGCTAGGGTCAACGTATTTAAGTTCTGCTTCTTTTCCTGATGCTCCAAGATTAATCCGTTTTAGTGCTTCAATTTCAGAACCGTGATTAATTACTTCCTCGTGTTGGTTGTAAGCCGGATTTTGGGGATTGTTTTGGCTGGCAATCATGCGATTACTATATCTTGCGCTCGCTTCCAACACCACAGCTTGTAATAAACCAGGATTACTTACTAAGCCTGAGCTATAATCATTGCGAGTCAAATATTCCCGAAAGTTGCTATCAGCTGCATCTAAATTTTGAGACTTTTGCAAAAGTTCGGAATAAGCTTCTTGGGATGGGGAAATTTCTGTAGAACGTTGACCAGAAAGAGTTGTTGCGATCGCATTAATAACAACCAAAATTACTGTTGCAACAAAAATTGACATCAACCAGGGATTAGTTAGTAAAGAATCTAAACTTCCTGACTTAATAATATTGATTAGTCCGGATGTTGCAGCACTTTGAGCTACTTGTCCATGAGGATTTGGCACCCAAACGTCATCAAAATCTTCTTTACTAAGTTGATTGTTTTGATGATTCGATTGTTGATCTTGAATTTGCATGGTTGCTCAAAACCTCCTTTCTATAATGCCTTAAGATAAGTGCTGCAATAAGTCCTCCCAAAATAGTCCCGCCAATCCCACCAAGCATAATTTTGAAGAAAACTGGTTTTGGTGGAGAGGTAACACATACAGTAATTGTTGCAACGGTACAAGTTGTAGTTATTGCCGCAGTCGTTGCAAGAAATCCCCCTTCAGTCATAAAATCGGTAATAATTCGACGCTCATTAACTACAGCTTTATTGATTGTCGGCGCGATTGCTTGTACGGTTGCGGTTACTAATTTAGGTGCAGCTTCAATTACTTCTTCGACGACGGGGATGTTGATGTAATCGTTTCCTGTGTTGAAGGTAGGGCTGCTTTTTGAGATGCCGCTAATCTCGGATGTTCCTCCTCCCCCCAATTCACCGATGTCCCCAAAAAATTTTGCTCAAATTGAGTTTCGATAGTGTCAAAAGCTTTATCAAAACCAGCAACTGTTTGATTTTGATTTATGGATGATTCTTCTGTTCCATTCATAATTAAATCTTGGGTTTGGCGTAAAAAAGCTTCTCTAAACAATGCGTAACCAACCTGAGATATCGATTGGGATTTCAAAAGCAGCTGATAAAGGTCATAGTGATAGCTCCCTGAATTTAATTCTTTTGGTGAACTACCGATACGTTGCTTGAAAAATTCATCTAAGTTAAACCTTTCACCTAAAGCTTTTTGTTGAGTTTGGGCTTCTCGCTGTAGCTGTTGTAGCTCTAATAATCCTTGCTCTATGGTTATTTCTTGATTTTTACACGCTCCAATAAACTCTTGAATTTTCTGTTTATCGTTTGGTGTAACTGCGTTTTTGATAATTTCAATTTTTAATACCTGGCAGATTGATTTGAGTTGCTCTAATGGAATCTCAAGCTGCTGAGCCACCAAAGTTAAATTGATCATCTTCAATTTCCTCCTCTAATTTATCAACTAAAATCTGCACTAAAAAGTGAGCTTTTTCTTCTGCTGTTAAGAATTCCGTAACAAATTGACGCAAACTCATACGGCGTACTGAGGCAATATACTTTTTCAAGCCACCCATACCCAGAACACAACCGATGTAAGCGTTTTGCTGTACGCGCAGAAATTTGTAGGCAACATAAAAATCAGCTAAGGCTTCTAACTCATCACAACTAAAGTAAGTTGCTTTTTTCGGTGGTGTAAGTCCAGCCCACAAGCACCAGTTCTTAACTGTTTGAAGGCTAACTTTACACCGTTTCGCTAATGAACTCTGGGTATAAAGTCGCTGAATATTTTTCATGCCTTCTTCATCCCAATTCGTTTTCAACTACTAGTGACGTGCAACTTTAATTCAAGTTTAGTTGAATTGCAGTTGCGCTACATTTATGATACTTACTATTAAAACGTAAGCTACTTTATTAGAAGGAATATCCCTGTAAATTTCGGGTAATTTAGATGCTAAAAAAATAACCCCAATTAGATTTTTTTGATTGGAATTATAAAGTGTTATCTGAAATTTTTATAGCCCTTTGAAACTGGAATAATATGTGTAAACAGCGTAGTAATATTCCCAGCGTATGATGATAAGATTTACCATAAAACCATCCTTCCACCGTACTCTCGCTGTAACCAGTTAACTTACATAAGGTCATAATAGAAGCTTTCATATAACCCGTTGGACTGCGTTCTCCAGGGTATGGTGCTTCTACATCTGGGTGAATTACGGGAATCCATATTCTACACCATTCATGAGGTGACATTGGTTCTAATATTGCCAAAAATATCTGTTGGTTATTTGGTTGGCTTTTTGTTTCATTTAAGATAAATTTTGCTAACCAACGCGGAATATTAAGAGTTTGATTGGGTTTCATAGAACAAGGAAAGGCAGGTTGTTAAATCTCATAAAGGATAGGGAGTTTCTTAACGAAACTCCCACGGATAGACAAACTTTACACAGCTTTTAATTCTTTCTTTTTACGGTTTGATTCACAGACAGCATTCATCCAATTCTGTATCGCTATAATTTCAGATTCACCGTTAACCACGGCTCTGACTACGTTCTTATCATAAGAATCAGCAGTGTACTTAGGATGAGCAGACAGAGGTGAAGCCCAAGCAAGACACATAGTCTTTACCAATTCATCAACCTTGCTGCTATCAAGCTGACTGGGACGGTCAATATCGTGCGATCGCAGCCACTTCTTGATTAATTCAACTGGATAATCAAGTAGGGTACGAATTTGTTTTACTCGCAAGTCTTGAGTGTCTGCAATTATTACTGGTTCTGTTATCTGTGGTGGTGATTCTTCAACTGTCGCTAACCAGGACTTTAATTCCAAAGCCAATTCTTTGCCAGGATTAAGAAAAGTTTTATCGGTAACAGCAGGACAGCGACTTTTACTAATGGCCAAAATGTGGGTATAGTCTAGCTCTCCGGCGACATCAAATTCATATTCTACGCCGCTTGCTTGTATTGGTGATGTGCCTACTTTTTTAGGACTATAAGAAGATTTAGCGTTCTTTTGATTCTCCTCTATCAGCCACTCGGTTTTGCTTCGCATTGTCGCTATGATGTGACATTTTGACCCAATCATG
The DNA here is from genome assembly GCF_015207665.1 of Plectonema cf. radiosum LEGE 06105. Classification (GTDB taxonomy): domain Bacteria; phylum Cyanobacteriota; class Cyanobacteriia; order Cyanobacteriales; family Nostocaceae; genus Rivularia; species Rivularia radiosa_A. Next base: position 27,037 of record NZ_JADEWL010000026.1, on the reverse strand, counting down.
GCATCAATTAATTTACGCTCTAAGGGGCGGACTTTTGCCCATCCGTCGAATCTACCACCTGCTAACTCTAGTTCACGTTCACCACGCATGAGTTAACAAGTCGATAATTATGATGTCATATCCCATCTCTTCAGCTTGGCGAATTGCTTCTATGTATTTTGCTGGGTGGTGATTTGTAAGTTCGCAGGTATCAAAATTAAATAAATCGGCGTACTTACTTGCACTACCTCTTTCTGTGTCAATTAAAGCAATGCGATTACCAAGATTAGAAGCGATGGATAGTGCTGAGTATGTCTTTCCAGAACCGGATGCTCCGCTTAAAGCAAGCCTTATTTTTAAGTTCGATTTTGTTGCTTTCTTGAACATTGTTATTACGCTTCAAAAGCTTAATTGTTGATTTCAAAAAATGGAAACTCGTCCTACAGAACCCACAGAGGCGATTGTTTCACCGTTTATGTGATTCCCTGTTCTTTATTGTTTTAGTACAGAGAACAAAGCCTTACTTTTATGAAGCGGTTTGTACTTTCTCAATCGTTCCCATTCTTCGCTAATCAATTCGTCGAAGGGTTTATCTAATAATTCTTCGCAATTTCCGTTGTTTGTATCCGGGGTAGATGTAATTTGTGTGGCTTCTATTGGAGAAACTTCTACCATCCACAAAGACCATACTGCGTCAGATATGGAATTACACGGCACTTGCAGCTGATGTTGAGATGATGCTCTTACTACCCACCATTTACCGTCAGTGCAACCAACTTCGCCTAGCTTCACCGAGTTGTAGTAAATACCTGAGTCGTGCAAGTCAAATCCAAACTTTTTGCATTCAGTAGCAATCTGCGCCATCTGTTCGTTATCAGTATTAACTGGCTCTACTTCTTGCTGTTGTTTCGGTAATGTTCCTTTTTTGTAATGCCAGATGATGTAGTCGTAGCACTTCATCCAAGTGTTTGCTCGGTGAATTTCTACGTCATTTATTACTACTACCCAGCGTTGCGTTACAAAATCGCTATGGTCATGGGTAATGTTAGCGATTAATTTGTCGTCAACGTGGATTTCATGGTCGTAAAATGATATCTCAACTGTTTTAAAAATCTCCGACCTTACACCCTTGTGTTGTTCTTCTAAAAAACTCTTGAGTTCTGCTTGTGAAGCAGCTTGTTTCGTGATAGCTTCATCATCCGAGCAATTTAACTTTGAAATGGGAAATGCTTGCAATGACCTAGCTGTGTACGCCATAATAATATTCTCCTCTAAAGGGGGAAGAAAGGCGAATCGCACTAGTTTGGCAGACGAGGCGATCGCCTTTTGTTTTCTATCATAGAAATAATGTAATTCATATGCGTCGCAAAAGCAATAGCTGTGTCGCAAAATTACTTTTTGTAAAATGAGGAATTATAATTCAGTAAAAGCATTGCAACGCAAGACATAGAGGAATATGAAGCTTGATACGCAAATAAACTTTCGCACTAGTAGCGAAATCAAAGAAGAAATAGAAAATATTGCCAAAAGTAAAGGTGTAAGACCATCACAGCTCCTTAACGAAATAGTGGCGGATTTTGTTAAGCGGCAAGAAAATACAAAGTCGGAAAAACCAGACCTTGATAAAGTCTATGAACTACTTTCTCGGCAAGGACAACGGCTTGAGCTATTAGAGAGGCAGCAGCAAGAAATGGCAAAAAAATCAGCAGCCTGAGAGAAGAGAATCAATCTCTCAGGCAACAACGTGACCGTGTTTTACAAATCATGAAAGAAAGCCCGCCTCCGTCAAACGACAAGGCGGGTTAAATTTTATTATCCTATTAGTAACGCATTGCATTGCTTTGCGTTACAATCAAGTTTATAGCAAAAGAATAAATATCAAGCGTATAAATTCTGCAACGAGGATAAGAACCCCGTGGCAGATTTAACGTCAACAAAAAGTTTTTTGAGATGGCATAAGCTCATTTGCCACAATCTTGCTATGTCTCAAGATAGGAGAATATATGTCTAAGCTCGATGTGACTAAGTACGATGGAGTATTGGTTGTTGACTCTCGGTTGATTGCTCAAGAACTAGGAATCAAACATAAAAATTTTTTGGCAACTTTAAATAAGTATATTGATGAGATAGAAGAAGATTGGGGACAGGTCGCGTTTGAAACGGAGACTGTCACAAATTCAGTTGGGGCAAGTAATTATCTAAAATATGCTCTTTTAAACGAACAGCAAGCAACGTTGTTAATGACCTACAGTCGAAACACCGATCCAGTCAGAAGATGTAAACGCCAACTGGTTAAAGCGTTTGATAAAGCAAAGGTAATTCAAGGTATAGAATTAGATTTGAGAATTGTGGAGATAGAAAGTAATTTGGAAAAAGCGCTGAGTGCAATAAACTCATTAAGCTCTATTAACGCTCAACTTCAATCCCAGATACAAAATTTACTCCCAGCTTCAAAAGTAAACTATATTCCACCAGGATGGGATGCCGAACTATGGAACAAACTGCCTCCACAAGATAAACGTCACTTCCGTTTTCTGCATCGTCACCGTGGTTTTAGACCTGATTACCGTAGCAAGGTGCCTTTACAAGAACTCACAGAGCAATTCAAACAGAAGCAGAAAGACGAATTAAAAACTGCTGTGGTCGAGGTATCACCTGAAGAAAAACAGAGACTCGAAGCCTTGCGGCTTGAAGCTTTAAAGCTATTAAGGGAAGAAGGAGATGTCTAGTGACTAGTTTTACTTCCGCAACATTGGGAGAAATTAATCCCCCAATCAACATCCTCAAAGAGTTTCTTGCCACATTCAACCGCCGTCAGAAGTGCAAGGCTGCAATACTGTCGTGGCTTGATGGAAAGCACTATTACGGCAACTCTTGGATCAGAATTACTTTTGAAAATCTGGCTGATATTTTGGGCTACTGTCGAGAAACAATCAGCAAACACATGAAGGAGTTGATATTTGATGGACTTGTAGAAGATAAACCATCTCATCGTTTCCCTAAAGATACCGCATCGGAATATAGATTAAATCTGCAAAATATTTCAGAAACCATAGAGTTTAATCGATGCGAAATAATTGACACAAACCCGCTAAATATTTCAGGTGAATGTGCGAATAATCCGCCAACATCTAAAACTTACTTAAAGTTTTCTGAAAACAATAACACTGCTGCTGAGGAAGATAAAGTTGATGAACCAGAAGAAGAAACCCAAATACCTCGCTACGATGAGAAATTGGAAGAAAGTGACTCGAATCAAAACACAGACTCGGGTGCTGATAAATTTCCCCCATCGCAAGTCAAAGTCATTACAACTTCAGAAAAGCCTGTGAAGCCAGAGATAAAAGAAGTTTGTGCTGAGTTGAAGCGATTACGAATCAATCCAGACCCTTGCTTGGGAGTAATTAAGAAGTATTGGGATAATGTGAATAGTGCGATCGCCCGAGTTAAAGAGGCAATTCATGAAGGGTGGTGCGATAATCCTACGGGTTTGTTTATAGCTACTTGCAAAAATGGGGAGAAGCCGAAAAATACCGTTACGGATGATGTAAGTGTTTGGTTTGAATGGGCTAGAAGAGAAAGAATAGTAATTGCGATGTCTCAAGGAATGGTTTATACACCAGATGGGGAGGCTGTGGAAATCAAGGAGATGATGCAGCGATGTCCGAAGAAGGATTAGCCAACCTATAAGAAAGTTGAGATCAAGCAAATATTTTGATGTTAACAGCCTAGGAGTAGTCCGTCGTAGACAATGAATATTACCTTCGGCTTTACTAAAATAATCTTTGTTTCCATTTTCATAGGCGATCGCACTCAAATTAAATTGAAGTTCCCCCAAACAAAAAAAGCTCACTCTTTACCAGAGGGATTTTCAAGCTTTTTTGATATGCCGTCTTGCGGCGGCACGCAGTGCTATCGCTCTTACTAGGTACAAACGGCTTTAATCTACTATCCTATATCACCATTTTTACACTTTATTAAATCGACGTTCCTTACTCCTGAGTAGATTTTTTTCTAATTACCGAAAAAATGAGCTAATCGGTAACAGGTAAGCAATATTTGCAAAATGTAAACTTTTGTAAAGATTAGCAGCTTTTGCGTAAAAGTCTCAAGTGCGGGAAGATACCAGAGTAGAGATTCTCTCATGCGTAACCAGAAGTACTAATGAGCAACGATTTTCACGAGAGAGATAGCGCTCTCAACCTGCAATTACAGCAGCTTGTGGAGGAGGTAAAGCAATTTTCGGCTACTGATGATAGTCCAATCATCAGAGCCAAACGACGGATAGCTTTAAATCGACTGGTTAATGCTATTCAGTTTTCTGGACGATTGAGTAAGCAAGCTAAGTGGTTGGGATTACCTAATTATCAAGATTATTATAATGAGGCTTTACAGAAAACTTTGATAGAAATTTGTGAAAAAATTAACCAATATAATCCACAATATCCTGTGATGGCATGGGTAAATCAAATTTTTAAGTGGCGATTTGAGGATGTAGTTATAAAGGAAAAGAAAAAAGGACTGACTCAGGTTCCTAAAAATCAAGAAATGTCTGCTGTTTTATCTTTAGATAATCTTCAAGAAGAATTAATTATTGAGGATAATATATCTGATGAAGAACAGCTGAAGCAAATAATAGAAGTTGATACAGAAAATTATTTGACGAATGAAATAATTCAGGGGCATCCCCAAGCTAGTTTAAAAGCAATTTTACTATTATTATTAGCAGGAAAGAAATGGAAGGAAATATCTGAAGAACTAGGTATTCCTATGACGACAGTTTCTAGTTTTTATCAGCGTCGGGTGCGTAAAATAGTTGCTTATATTAAGAAATATATATAGAGGATTGTTAACCTAGTGGTCAAATCCAGGAGATTTTATGAATAGTATAACGAATACCCTTACTTTCACTGTTCCTTTGTCTTTTGAAGCTCATTCTCTTGCTCAAAAATACCGTCAAGGTATTTCTAATCAAGCAAAAGCTGAACAGGTTTATCTTAATACTTTGGCTGTGTATGCAGTAGATAATTATCTACGTTGTATGGGGTTTGAAACTGATTGGGAACACAGTTATAGCCGTGATAATGTAGCCATGAGAATCATGGATGTGGCTGATTTGACAGTCAAAAGTATTGGCAAATTAGAATGTCGTCCTGTTTTAGCAGATGCTGGTATTTTACAAATTCCACCAGAGGTTTGGGAAGATAGAGTTGGTTATGTGGCTGTGCAATTAAACCCTGCTTTAAAGTCAGCAAATATTTTAGGTTTTACACGTCATGCTGTGGCTGAAGTTCCTCTAAATAAGTTGCAATCTTTGTCAGATTTTTTGCTTTATTTGAGTGAATTGGAAGTAGTTGAATCTCAGCAGGAAGAAAAATTATCAAGTATTGTGAAAGTAGGACAATGGTTAGAGGGATTAGTTGATAGTGGTTGGGAAAATATTGATCAACTTTTAAAGCCTCAACAATTGGGATTGGCTTTTAAAAAAGAGATGAGTGTGACGCGGGGACAAGCAATTGATTTGGGGATGCAAATCGATAAACTTTCCCTTGCTTTGGTGGTTAAAATTACCTCAGAACCTCATAGCGAAGAAGTTGATATTTTAATTCAAGTTCATCCGATGGGAGAAATTACTTTACCAGAAGGGGTGAAGTTAATTATTAGTGATGAATCAGGAGAAACTGTTTTGGAAGCTACATCAAGAGATGAGGATAATTGGATTCAAAGGGAATTTAGTGCTGAGTTGCGAGAAAAGTTCAAGATAACCATTACTTTTGGTGATTCGATGTTGACTAAAGATTTTGAAGTGTAATTTAATAATTCCAGATTGAATACAAACCTATTGATAACTGACAATGAACAAATTTATCGCCCTTGTTTCTACTTTACTACTTTTACCTTATCCAACATTCGCTGTAGAAATTGCTTCTAATCCTTCTTCTCAAAATGCTTCTGAAAGTTCCTATTGTCAATTGGAAGCAGAAAGTGATGAGTTGTCAGAAAAGCAGTTACAAAGTCTTGCGAGTAAAATCACAGTTAAAGTTACTGGGGATAATAATGGTGGTTCGGGAACTTTACTTGCTAAACAAGGTAATTCCTATTTAGTTCTTACTAATGCTCATGTTGTCAGAGGTGTGAATTCTATCAATTTAAAAACTGGTGATGGGAAAACTTATCCAGCAGAAATTGTGAAACAAACAAATTTTGAAAAATCAGATTTGGCTCTGTTGAAATTTCAAAGTAGTTCTAATTATTGCGTAGTTGAGGTAGGAGAAGTTCCCGATAAAGATATGCCAGTTTTAGCGGCTGGATTTTCTGGGGAGAAGGGTGAAATAGTATTTCGGACGGGGCAAGTTAAACAAGTTCTTGGACAAAGTTTAAAGGAAGGTTATCAAATTGGTTATAGCAGCGATATTGAGCAGGGAATGAGTGGTGGACCAATTATTAACAGTTTGGGAATGATTGTTGGGGTTAATGGTAGGGGTGCTTATCCGATTTTAAATAGTGGTTATGTTTATCAAAATGGTTCCCGTCCGAGTGAGGCAGAAATTCAGGAAATGCGGAAGTTGAGTTGGGGTATTCCTGCTTCTACTTTTTTAGCTCAAGTAAATGGGGAAATTTTGACTGCTTATAGTTTACCTTTACCAAAATCACAGCCTACCATACCCACAACGCAGTTAACTGGATGGTTGGGGGAATTGGAACAAAAAGCCAAACAAATCACCGTCAGAATTGATAGTAGTAGTACGGGCAATGGTTCAGGGGTAATTATCGCTAAAAATGGGGATACTTATACAGTATTAACAGCAGCGCACGTTGTTTGTGAAAGAGAAAATGCTACCAAGCCATGTGGAAACTATAACTATCAAATACTAGCGCCAGATGGTAAACAATATCCGGTAGATAAAAGCACAATTAAAACAGAAGAGGGCGTAGATTTAGGGGTGGTTAAATTTATTGCACCGAATCAAAATTACCAACTAGCGACCCTAGCAAACTATAACCCCAATAATTTTGAATATATGTTAACTGCTGGCTATCCTAAATTAGGGAATAATTCACCTTGGCGGTTGACAATGGGGCAGATTTTTGAAAAAGAACGTGGATTACTACAGTCTAACCAATCAGATTTTCAAACTGATAGTTCTAGCCAATTACAAACAGCAAGTTCCTTAACCGGAGGATATGAATTAGTTTATAGCAGCATCACTTATGGTGGCATGAGTGGGGGTCCTGTATTAGATTCTCTAGGACGAGTGATAGGGATTCATGGACGTGCAGAGGGAGAACAAGCTTTTGATGAGAAAACCGGAGATAGGGGTACTAGTGATGGAAAAGTTCAACTAGGTTATAGTCTAGGTATTCCAACCACTACCTTTTTAGGACTAGCAACCAGATTGGGAGTACAAGCGCAAAAATTAGAAACCAAGGCTGCACCGCAATTAAAAGCCGAACAAAGAAAGTCTATTCAAGCAGCGATATTAACAACTGATGTTTCCAAAGGAAATGCAACAGCCAGCCAATGGATAGAAAGAGGAAATCAGCTGTGGCGTTTGGCTCGTTATCAAGAAGCAGTCACAGCATTTGATGAAGCAATCGATCTGAAACCAGCATTTGTTTACTTAGCTTATTATGGCAAGGGTTTAGCTTTGGGATCGAGTGGAGAAGTTCCAGAAGCAATAGAAGCATTAAAGTCAGCAACCAAACTCAAACCAGACTTTGTAGCTGCTTGGCAATTATTAAGTACAGCTTATCGTGAATTCCAGCAGCCAGAAAAGGGATTAGTAGCAATAGAAAAAGCAATTCAACTCCAGCCGAAAAACCCAAATTTGTACAATGAAAAACAGGAACTATTAAAGAATTTAAAACGATATGCAGAAGCAGAAGCAGCAATAAATAAAGCAATTGACCTCAATCCCCGCACCGCATTTTACAACAATCGAGGTCTGATTTACAAAGAGCAGAAGAAATGGGAATTAACACTTGCCAATTTCAACAAAGCTATTGAGATTAATCCTCAGTATGCTGATGCTTACATCAATCGGGGAAATCTTTACTATGAGCAAAAGCAATGGGAATTAGCACTCGACAATTTCAACAAAGCCATTGAGATTAATCCTCAGTATGCTCAAGCTTATTACAATCGGGGAAATCTTTACTATGAGCAGAAGCAATGGGAATTAGCACTCGACAATTTCAACAAAACCATTGAGATTAATCCTCAGTATGCTCAAGCTTACATCAATCGGGGGAATCTTTACTATGAGCAAAAGCAATGGGAATTAGCACTCGCCAATTTCGACAAAGCTATTGAGATTAATCCTAAGTATGCTCAAGTTTACAACAATCGAGGTATTCTTTACAAAGATCAGAAGCAATGGGAATTAGCATTCGCCAATTTCGACAAAGCTATTGAGATTAATCCTCAGTATGCTGAAGCTTACATCAGTCGCGGTGTTCTTTACAAAGAGCAGAAGAAATGGAAATTAGCACTTGCTGATTACACAAAAGCCATTGAGATTAATCCTCAGTATGCTAAAGCTTACAACAATCGGGGTAATCTTTACTCTGAGCAGAAGCAATGGGAATTAGCACTTGCTGATTACAACAAAGCCATTGCTATTAATCCTCAATTTGCTGAAGCTTACTACAATCGGGGCCTTTTTTACGCTGAGCAGAAAAAATGGAATTTAGCCCTAGCTGATTTTAATAAAATTCTTCAAGTCGCTAGCCCAGAATATCCCGGTGGTTATTTCGGTAGAGGAATGGTTTACGCGCTGACAGGTGAAAAACAAAAAGCTATTCCAGATTTGCAAAGAGCAGCGCAACTTTTCTATGCTCAAGGTAATAGTGCTGCTTATGAGCAAGCAATGAATTTATTAAAATCATTACAATAATCATGATAACTAACTCAGGTAGAAGCATTATTTCACTGACTACTACCTGAATCGTTTCTCAAAACACTTCCATATATTTTCCTTTATTCATAAATAATCAACTTTTAGAATTCTCTTCCTCTCCTGCGTAAAATCACTTACTCGCAACAGTAATAGGAATAGAAGCAATCAAAAAGGTTGCATCACCTCGAATAAAGATTTAACAAAGGGAAGAATTATGTTGAAAAAAATCACTGCATCTGTGTTAACTTCCATTGGTTTATTAACCCTTAACGCAAGCCCTTCACTAGCAAAAAATACCGTTAATTTTACTAATCATCAAACCCTTTATCCTTCAACTTGCGGTGTCGTGATTGAAGCTGAAAAATATACCTGCGATTACGCAGTCATGGGAGCTTTTGATGATGCTAGTGCCAATATTAAATTATGCAGCGATGATGCTTGTATAATCCTCATGCTTTCTCCTTACCAACTTGGTAATATCGCCAATGAGGAAGATTTTCGAGTCAGGCAAATAGCTCTGCAAAAAGGAAGTTCAATTATTGCACAATGGAATGTGTCTATGTATTGTGGTTTTAATGCTACTGGTATGGGATGTATTGGTGAATCAGATGATGGGGGAGAAATAGCTGTTTATATGGAATAGAATTTTTAGTAAATTTATGTAACAAATGCGCTGATTTACGTAAAATACTACTAAATAAGCAGAAATCTAATTGTAAGTATTTTTCCGGATAGGAGTGGTGACGACGATGAAAAAGTTGGTTGTCCTCAAGCTGGATGGTCAGTTGGGTGAGGGGGTTCGTGTTAGTTTGGAAATAGGTAAGGATGGTTTGCCTCCTTTTGTTGAACTGAGTGATAACCAATTAAGATTACCTCCTATCCCTACCCTACCTGAGATATATCAGCGCTGGTGCAGAAGTTATCGCAGTTTGGATGGACACCGGATTAAACCGAAACAAGAGCAAATTTCTAATGTTCGGTTTAAATCTCTTAAAGATGAATGCGAGCAATTAGCTGATACTATCAAGCAGAATTTTCTTAGTTGGTTGCAAGCTGACTCGTTTCGTTTGATTAAGGAGCAATGTTTGATTCATTTATCTCCTGATGATGAGGTGCGGTTTATTATTCGCACTACTGATAATCAATTACGGAAGCTTCCTTGGCATCTATGGGATTTATTTGAGCATTATCCCTATGCAGAGATAGGATTTAGTTGTAATACTGCTCAACGTTTTACCAAAAAATATCGCCCTCATGTGAGAATTTTGATTATTTTGGGCAATAGTGATGGTATTAATGTTGCTAATGATGAGAAACTGTTAAAGCAATACTGTAAAAATGCAGAGCTAGTTGTTTTAGTTGAACCTTCACCGTCAGAATTAAATGAATATCTTTGGGATGAAAAAGGTTGGGATATTCTCTTTTTTTCTGGGCATAGTCGAACTGAAGAAAGTCAAGGAAGGATATTTCTCAACCGCAGCGATAGTTTAACAATGCAGGATTTGCGGGAAGGATTAAAAACGGCAGTTAGGCAGGGTTTACAGTTAGCTTTTTTTAATTCTTGCGATGGTTTAGGAATTGCCAGCGAGTTAGAAAATTTGTATATTCCGCAAGTAATTGTGATGCGGGAACCTGTCCCGGATAAGGTAGCAAACCAGTTTTTAAAATACCTTTTTCAAGAGTTTACTGGGGGAAAATCTCTCTATCAATCGGTAAATATTGCTCGCAAAAAATTACAGGGGTTCGAGAAAGATTATCCCTGCGCTAGTTGGCTACCTGTGATTGTGCAAAATCTGTTAGAAACACCTCCAACTTGGCAGAGTTTGGGAGCAATTGCGAATTGTCCCTATCGCGGTTTAGCTGCTTTCCAGGAGGAGGATGCACCCTACTTTTTTGGACGGGAAGCTGTCACATATCAGTTAGTTAATGCGGTGAAGCAAAAACCACTGATTGCGGTTGTTGGTGCTTCTGGTAGTGGTAAATCTTCGGTTGTTTTTGCAGGGTTGATTCCGCAATTAAAGCAAGATAGAAATAGGGATTGGCAAATTGTTTCTTTTCGTCCGGGGAATAATCCATTTGAGTCTTTAGCTATTGCTTTTAGTTCAATATTAGCTAAGGTTAATCCTTCGGGAAACGATTTAACCACAGAAACAGAGGTTTTCAATTTATCCAATTCTCTTATAGAAACAGAAGATAGGGAAGTTGGGCTTGAAGATTGTCATCAACAAAAGTTAACGGAATTAGAATTAGAAATAGATTTAAAAGCGAGTAATTTAGCATTATTTAATACTATTGAAAAAATTATTAAAGATGCACCCAAAACACATCTAGTTCTAATTGCTGATCAATTTGAAGAACTTTATACCCTTTATCATTATACTGAAGAAAGGCAAACATTTTTAGATAATCTCTTGAATGCAGTTGATAAGGCTCCCAATTTTACTTTGATTTTAACTTTACGAGCAGACTTTTATGGAGAGGCTTTATCCTACCGTCGATTAGCGGATGCATTGCAAGATGTTCATATAAATTTGGGTGCGATGAATGCTCAAGAATTAGAAGCAGTAATAACACAACCTGCGGCAATTTATAATGTGCAGTTAGAAGAGGGTTTAACTCAACGTTTAGTTGATGCAGTTTTGCAATCTCCTAATCATTTACCTCTGCTGGAATTTACTTTAACTCAGTTGTGGCAAAAACAATATCAGGGATATCTAACTCATCAAGCATATACAGAAATTGGTGGTGTGGAAACTGCATTAGCAAACCATGCGGAAGAAATTTATGCTCAATTAAATACAACAGATAAAGATAGGGTACAAAAAATATTTATTCAGTTAGTACAACCAGGAGAAGCAAGTACAGATATTCGTCGTTTGGCGATTCGTGGGGAAGTAAAAGACGAAAATTGGGATTTAGTCACTCGGTTAGCGGATGCGCGATTAGTAGTGACAAATTTTAATCAAATTACGGGAATTGAGACTGTGGAAATTATCCACGAAGCGCTAATTAAAAACTGGCGCAGGTTTGGGCAATGGATGAGAATTGATGGAGATTTTCGCCGTTGGCAAGAACAATTACGGGTAATAATTAAACAGTGGGAAAATAGCGATAATGATATTGGAGGATTGTTAAGGGGAAAGCCTTTAATTGATGCGGAAGATTGGTTATTAAAGCGTAGTCATCAAATTAGCGATGATGAACAAGGTTTTATTAATTTAAGTTTGGAGTTACAGGAGAAAGAGGAAGAAGTAAAAAGTGCTGCACGTAAGCGTACTTTTATCTGGTTAACTGGTGGTTTAGTCACAGCTTTACTATTAGCTGGAATAGCTTTATTTCAATGGCGACAAGCAGAATATCAACGCGAACAAGCACAAATTAATGAACTAAAAACTTTGAGTATTTCGGCTAAAGTTCTCATCAAATCAGGGAATGATATTGAAGGATTAACTTCGATACTAAAAAATAGTCAATCTCTAGATAAATTAGATACTTTAGACACTAAAACTAAAATAGGTTTACTAACTTCTCTACTGGAAAGTTTGAATCAAATCCGAGAATATAATAAGCTAGAAGGACTAGAAGGACATAAAGGTACAGTTACTAGCGTTAAGCACAGTCCAAATGGTCAGCTTTTAGCCTCAGCCAGCCAAGATGGTAAAATTAAAATTTGGCAGCGAGATGGAAAGTTTGTACAAACATTAACAGGACATAAACAAGGAGTTTTTAGCGTTACTTTTAGTAGTGATGGTAAGTTTCTCATTGCTGCCAGCTTTGATAATACTATTACTTTCTGGAGATATAATTCTCAAAGTAATTTATTTGAAAAATCTCCTTTGTTAACCGTTACAGATACTGAAACTGATACTAAAATAATAAGGTCATTTGCGTTAAGCCCTAATAACCAGATTCTTGCTACTGGATATCAAAATGGTCAAGTTAAACTGCAAACATTAAAGGGTGAAAAACTTCAAAAAAATCAGCAAGAAATTCAGGCACATAATGCCAAAATATGGAGTTTGAATTTTAGTCCAGATGGTAAAACTTTCGCCACTGCTTCTGCTGACAAGACAGTTAAACTTTGGAACCTAGATGGAAAAGTATTAAAAACTCTCAAAAGTCATGAAGATGAGGTTCTGAGTGTTGTATTTAGCCCAGATGGGAAATCATTAGCTTCTGGAAGTAAAGATAACACCATTAGTTTAAATAATTTAGGTCAATTATATGAGCTTAAAGGTCATACAAATGAAGTTTTAGATGTGCGCTTTAGTGGGGATGGTAAATTATTAGCTTCTGCTGGTGCTGATGATACAGTCATAGTTTGGAGTACTCAAGGTGAATCAAAACAAAAAATTTATACTTTTAAAGGACATGGGGGTAAAGCATCGGAAGTCAGTTTTAGTCCAGATGGACAAACTTTAGCCACTGCAAGTGCTGATAAAGCTGTTAAACTGTGGCGTTTTGATGGCATTTTACCAAGTTTTGAGGGGAACAGTGTTAGTGTCAGCCCCGACAGCAAAATTATCGCGACGGGAAATAAACAAGGTGTAATTACTTTGGGACAAAAAGATGGTAGTTTAATTAGAAGTTTTAAAGCACATGAAACAGAAATTATTAAGGTGCATTTTAGTCCAGATGGGAAAGTGATTGTTTCTATCGGTAAGGACAATCAAATTAAACTTTGGAATTTAGAAGGTAAATTACTCAAAAGTTGGCAGGGACATGAGGATAATAATAGCAGCGGTGTTTTTGAGCCTATCAGGGATATTAGTTTTAGTCCAGATGGTAAAATTCTAGTTAGTATTGGGGAAATTGATGTAAAATTGTGGGATTTGTCAGGTAATGTGTTGCATAATTGGCAAGTTGACAATCAATTTATGACCAGTATTAACTTTAGTCCAGATGGGAAAACTGTAATAGCTGCTGTTGATAATACAGTTAAAATCTGGAATCTGAATGGTAAATTATTATCAACATTATCAGGACATACTGAAAATATTGCATCTGTTAGTTTAAGTCCAGATGGCAAAATGATAGCGACTGCTGGTAATGATCAAACAGTGAAGCTTTGGGATATGTCTGGGAAGTTATTAATAAATATACCCCATAGCAATAATGTTTACAGCGTTGGTTTTAGCCCAGATAGTCAAATGCTAATTTCAGCAAGTGGAAGTAATATCAATTTCTGGGGTTTGGATGGGAAGTTAATTAATAGTTTGCAAGCGGGAGAAAGTTCCATAAAAGATGTAAGTTTTAGTCCTGATGGAAAGATGTTTACTTCAGTGGATATGAAAAAGAATATAATTTTGTGGAGTTTGGATATTGATAATTTACAACAGCTTAGTTGTAATTGGTTGCATGATTATTTGGCTAATAATTCTACTCTTAATGAGGATGAGAGAAGGATTTGTGAGAATATGTCTCGTTAAATTCATTTTTTGTTTGTAGTGAGGACTTCAGTCCTCAAAACTTAAAATAAGGACTAAAGTCCTTACTACGAACTTAAGATAATATGCAAGTTGCGTAACTCCTGTATGATTCTGGTATAATTACGAATATAGCTGAACTAAAAATATACTTTTACTACTTAAAAATATGTCACGATTAAAGTTAGTTTTAACTTGCTTAAGTTTGGCTGCTCTTAGTAATTTTATTGTAAATGTTCCAAGTGTTAAAGCTTCTTCCGTAGCGGTTCAAGAAGTACAAACCAAGGCAAAGTATTGGTTTGATCAAGGAATAATGAAATTTAATGAAGGAAATTATCAAGAAGCGTTGGAGGCTTTTACAAAAGCTATTAATATTGATTCTGGGTATGCTGAGGCTTATTATCGTCGCGGTTTAATTCATGCTAAATATCCTCAAAATCAACCATTAAATATTGATGGAACAGTAAAGGGTTGTGAAAGAGTTGACACTTATCGAATTATCTGTCCGGTTTCGGTTCAAAATAAGGTTCAAGAAACTAAGCGCAATTCAATTACCGATTTTACCAAAGCAATTCAACTGAATCCCCAATATACAGCAGCTTATCATCAAAGGGGATTGCTTCAAGAAAACGGGGAGAGTAAATTACAAGACTTGGAAATGGCGGTAAATCTTTATTATTCAAAAATTCCGGTTTATTTGAAGGAAAATAAATATGAGACAGCAGCTAAGATTTTGCAAGCTGTTGAGGAAATAAATATTGCTAAAAAATCTGTGAATCCGCAGATTTTTGAGGTAAAGACTTCATCAGACAGAAATCCCATAGGTTCCTCAACAGATTCTCCTAACAAAAAATCACCTGAAGATTTAATTGATGAAGCTTTTCAAGTTTTGAATAAGGGTGATGTGCAAACTGCTCTCCAGAAGTTGGAGGAAGCTGGGAGGATTTATCAGGAGAGGAAAAATGAGGGTAGATATCAAGAAATGCAGAGGATGATTGCGGAGATTAAGGGAAAGGTTAAATAGTATCTGCTGAATTATCATCAGTGATTGATATATCACAAAATCGGCTGAAAATGACTCTGCTAAAAAGCGACGACAGACGTTATCGAACACAGACAGGCATTATATCAGCAAATTTTCTAAGTCTACTTTATAAAATACTGAGTTGTTTCATTGAAAATCAGCTACTCAATTTTGATTAACCTTATTTAATAAAGTTAAAACTTCTTGAAATGCTGTTATGTCTTTTTGCTTTTGGTAAATTTCTGCCGCTAGTTGTAAATCAGCTATTGCCCCTTTTTTATCTCCCATTTTTAAGCGAATTAAACCTCGTGTTTTATAAATTTTTGCATATTTTACGTCAATCAATTCAGTATAACTATTTGTTCCTTCTTTTCGGTCAGCAAAAGATACTAAAACAAGCCCTTGATTGAGATAATTATGAGCATAGCCTTGATTGATTTTAATGGCTTGATCATAGTCTTTTATTGCCCCTAATTTATCACCTGATTGGAAACGAGCAATTCCTCTATAAAAATAAGCTTCAGCATAGTTAGGCTTGTGTTTAATAGCCTCTGTATAATCTTTAATGGCTTCTTTATAATTTTCCACTTCAGCGAGAATAAGACCTCGATTAAGGTAAATAAAAGGAGATGGCTTGATTTTTATTACTTCGTTGTACGCTTCAATCGCTTGCGAATATTGTTTTAATTCATACAATAATTGACCACGCCAGCCATCAAGAACAAAATCTTTTAATTTATTATTATCATACTGTTCATTATTCAATTTAATAGCTTCTTCAATTGAAGATAAAGCTTCTAAATATTTTTTCAACCTATACAAAACTTCTCCTCTATCACGCCATGCTTCGTAAAAATTAGGTTGATATTTCACAGCTTTATCTAAAGCATATAAAGCTTCTAAATACCTCTTTTGATATTTTAATGATAAACTTTTTGCATAATAAACTTTTCCTAATATTAATGGTGGCTCTAGGTTAATTATTTCATCGAATGCTGCATTCGCTTCCTCAAATTTTCCTAAACGCCACAAATGATTTCCTCTTCTAAACAAAGTTTCTACAACTTTTGGCTTGTCTTTAGTAATATCATTCGTGAAATTAATATTTGCAGCATAAGTAATAGAAAAATCATTGGTTTGAGATGGAGGCGTAGACTCAATGTTTAACCATTGTGCATTTAATTTAAGCTCACTAGTTAGGCTAAGAAAAGTGCTAATTGGAATACCTAAACTGTATCCTAAATTTAATTCAATTCCAAGATATTCAATTTCTTCTGGTTTTTCAGCATTTTTAGTATAAAATCTCTCACCTTCTGTTTTTCCATGAATCCCAATCAAACGCCCTTGAGTATCTAATAAAGGGCCTCCACTCATGCCACCATAAGTAATATTAGTATAAATCAGTTCATAGCCTCTAGTAAATGAGAGAGAATTAATTGTATCGAATGAACCTCTTTCTTGGCTAAATATTAATCCAGGACTCGCTAGCCAGCTAGGATTTTCATTCTTATAAGGATTTGACCAACCAGCAACAAACATCCCTCTGAATTCTTCTAGTGGATAATTTGCTAAGGTCGCAACTGGATAGTTTTCTTGACTAGTAAATTCAAGTATTGCTATATCTAGACTAGGAGATTTTTTTACTTTGCTAGAGTTCACGGAGTAACGCTTATTATCCAAGGTGACAATTTGGTATTTTCTAACTTTCTCATATTGAACTACATGAGCGCAAGTTAATACATAATAGGTATTGTTATGTTTGCCAATAATTACTCCAGAGCCATTGCCTTGAAAGCTATTACCATCAGAACCTAAATCATCAATTTTTACAGTGATTTGCTGGGCAATCCTGTTAATATCTATTTCTGTTGATTTAAGAGGTGATGCTGAATAAGTTGATTGATTAAGAAAAGATGATGTGTTGTTGACCGAAATTTCCTGAAACTGTCTTAATAAATTAAGTGCCTGTTGGTATCCTGGTAGATTGTTCTGTTGCCGATAAAGTTGACCTGCTGTTTCTATATCAGCTATTGCTCCTTTTTCATCCCCTAATTTGGCACGAGCAATAGCTCTATTTTGATAAATGTCTGCATCATCAGGATAATATTTTAGAGCTTGGGTGTAGTTTTCTATGGCTTTATGCATATTACCCAATTCATAATATATAATCCCTCGCTTTTGATAAATTTCTCCATCAGGATTATATTTTAGTGCTTGGTCGTAATCAGCTAGGGCTAAATTCCATTTTTTCTGTTCATAGTAAATATGACCACGATTTTTGTATGCTTCATCAAATAAAGGATAGATATCAATAGACTTGCTAAAATCAAGTAGAGCTAAATCCCATTTTTTCTGTTCATAGTAAAGCTTCCCTCTATTGTAGTAAAATATAGCCTGTGGACTAATTTTAATCGCCTTAGTTATTGCAGATTCTGCTTCTTTATACTGTTTTAAACCCCTTAAAATTTCAAATTTATCATTATAAAGTATAGGGTTTTTTGGTTGAAGTTTAATTGCTTTATCTATAGCACTCAGACTCTCTTCATAGCGATACAAATTTGCTAATGCTTCTGCTATGCCTCTCCAAGCTAATATATCATCATATTTGGATTTGATTGCTTGTTGAAAGACTGCTATAGCCTCCTTATATTTTTTTTGAAAATTTAGTACCCTTGCTTTCTGAGTATAAGCGAGGTAAACGAAAGAAGGATTAAGTTTAATAGCTTTATCAAAAGCAGATATTGCTTCATCAA
This sequence comes from Plectonema cf. radiosum LEGE 06105, assembly GCF_015207665.1. Taxonomy (GTDB): domain Bacteria; phylum Cyanobacteriota; class Cyanobacteriia; order Cyanobacteriales; family Nostocaceae; genus Rivularia; species Rivularia radiosa_A. The sequence goes on along the minus strand of NZ_JADEWL010000026.1, from coordinate 8,955 downwards.
ATTGGTTGATTCGCCAGAGTTGATTCCCTCTTTCTAACCACTGTGATGCAGGAGCATTCCCTTGAGGAACGTTTGTGGCAAACGTATTGGCAAAAGATGCAAGTTGTTGTGCATCAAGTTTTGGAGGTACAGATTGTTCAATTTTGAGTGACTTAAAATTGATGTGAAATCTACTAGCAGAACCTAGAAATGTAGTTATGGGGATGCCCAAACTGAATCCTGTTTCAACCAAACCCCGACTACCACTATCTCCTGTTTTCTCATCAAAAGCTTCTCCCCCTTCTACAAGTCCATGAATACCAATGACTCTTCCCTGAGAGTCTAATACTGGGCTTCCTCCCATTCCTGCATCAGTAAGGTTGGTATATACTAACTCATAACCTCCGATTAAAGAACTTGTGCCAGAAATGTTATCTGGAAAATAAGACTGAATTGCTAATAATCCCCATTTCTGATCAAAGATTAAGCCGGGACTAAAATACCATTTACTTTGCTCACCAGATCCAGGATACCCAGTAACAAAAACTTCTCGAATTTTATTTAATTGATAATTTCCTAAAATTGCGACTTGATAGGTTTCTTTACTTATAAACTGTACTATTGCTAAATCAACACTTTCTTCTGTTTTAATCGTGCTTTTCTCTACTGGATATTTTTTTCCATCTGGCGCTAAGATTTGATAGTTATAGTTTTCACATTGTTGAGTACCACCTTTTCTCTCACAAACAACCTGCGCTGCTGTTAATACTGTATAAGTATCACCATTTTTAGCAATAATTACTCCCGAACCATTAGCTTCACTACTACTATCAATTCTGACACTAAACTGTTTAGCTTTTTCTTCTAAATGCTTTAACCATCCTGTCAGTACTGGTTGCGGTAGTCCATCAGGCATTCTTGGTAAAGGCAAAGAATAAGCAGTCAGAATTTCTGGCTTCACCTGTGCTAATAAGGTGGAAATAGGTATTCCCCAACTGAGTTTTCGCATTTGTTGAATTTGTTCTTTACTCGGACGGGAACCATCCTGATAAACGTAACCACTATTTAAAATCGGATAAGCACCCCGACCATTAACCCCAATAATCATTCCTTGACTGCTAATAATTGGTCCACCACTCATCCCTTGTTCTATATTGCTGGTGTAGCCAATTTGATATCCTTCCTTAAGGGGTTGAGAAATTTGTTGAACTTTACCATGACTAAATACTATTTTTCCCTTCTCCCCAGAAAATCCCGCAGCAGTAACTGGCATTTCAGTATTGGGAAGAGAATCGGCAACATCTTCATTTCTAGGGCAGTAAATTTCATTGCTTTGAAATTGTAATAATGCCAAATCAAATTTCTCAAACTTAGAATTAGGCACAATTTGTGCAGTATGAGTTTTCCCATCAACCGTTTTGAGGTTGATATAATTAACCCCTCTGACAACATGGGAATTAGTGAGAACTAAATACGTATTTCCTTTTTTAGCAAGTAGCGTACCCGAACCCCCATTATTATCACCAATCACTTTGACTGTAATGCGACTAGCGATAGTTTCTAATTGTTTTTCTGAAAACTCCTCAGCGAGAGCATTCTTTTCTGGGACAATCTCGCAGTTTGAATTTTGGGATACTGTTTGGGCTTTAGAAGTAAGTGTAATAGCAAAATTAGGAAACTGGAATAGTAAAATTGAGGTAATTATGGCAATGTTTTTATTCATATTCATGTTGAAGAATTATGGAAAAAAATCAGATGATACTTGAAAAGATAAGTAGACGCGATATATCGCGTCTCTACATATCAGGTAACTAGCTAGGGATATTTTCCAGAGGAGCTTTATTGAAAAACTCTTTCATGTCAACATATACTTGTTGACCTGAACTTTGGTATAAAAATATGTTTGTGTCACCACCAAGTATACCCTTAAGCTGTTCAAATATTAACTGAGGATTGCTACCCGGTCGAATCGTAAATAGTTGATTTGCAGCACTACAAGTTTCCCCTTGATTCGGAATACTACAAATTACCGGATAGCCATTATTTATTCCATGAGTCAGATAGTTTAAACCACCATTATCATAAAATTGTTGGAACCTTTGAGTGACTACTTCACACCTTTTTTGAGGACTGAAGGCAGGAGGAAAAACTTGTGATTTCCAACCAATTATACGTATATGACCTTTCCGTTCGGGAACCCAAGCAACCGTAGCTGGAATTTTTTCACCGCTCGCTTTATCAAATATTTCTCTGCATAAAAAAGTGACTTTATCTGGCTGAGAGTTAGTAGCAACAGGTTGACTCAAAGCTGGAGAGATACTAACAGCCAATGTTGCCAATGAAGTTAAGGCAGTGAGTGCTAAAGCAATGGAAGATAATTGACGTTGCATAGTTTTAACCCTTCAAGAAAGTAAGATTGATGATGTAATAAAAAAACGATAAAAATGACCTAAATTAGTCATTTAAGGTTGAGCAGTTGCCCGTAAGCTATAATCTCCAATTTCACCTCTGTCAAGGGAATTAGCCATTATGAGAAAAACTCCATCTGCTGGTAAAGTGACAGCAATTTGAGCATTAAAATCACCCGGTCCTCTATCGTCATTCTCCGCAATTGGGGTGAGTTGCTCACCTTCGGCAGACTCAACCACCTGATATAAACTTAAAACTGGGTTAATCTTTTGACTCGTCATCTCAATCACGACCTGTTGACCTTTCTTACCTTGAAATTGGTAAACATCAGCAAAACTGCCATCTTTGAGAATGCGATCGCCATTACTCAAACTGCCATTAATGACTTGACCATTGAGTGTAATTGTCCGAACCGATGGTTCTTGAGTTCGTGTAAATAGAGTAGAAACTGGAGAAACATCGTTTTTTCTCGCTGCAAGGATAAAAGACTGTACCTGGGAGACAGGAATAGAAAAATTCATCCCAGTATTTAACTTTTCAACCCCTGACATCCCCGATGTATTCACACCAATAACTTGACCTTGGGAATTGAGCAGGGGACCACCGGAATTACCCCCCATAATTACAGCATCGTGTTGAATTTCCCCATTATTAGGGTCAATGCGAGTGATATTACCGGAGGTAAATGTATCGGAAAATTTTGCATCCAGAGGAGTACCCAGAGTAAAAACGCGATCGCCTACTTTTGCACTACCAGGAGCAGCTAAAGCAAGGGTACGCAAATTTTGTTGTCTATGAATTTTCAGAACTGCTAAATCTAAACCACCTTTAGCAAAACCCATCACATCTGCACTAAATTTTCTCCCATCAGGAAAAACCACTGTCACTACTTGAGGAAATTCAGCAGGGTTATAGGTTTTTGCTTCTTCTTCGCTTTCTGGTGGTGGCTTGATTACATGAGCATTAGTAATAATCAACCCATCCTGACTAATAACAAAACCGCTCCCATGTCCCGTTTCTGTTTTTACTGTCACCGCCGCAGGGCTAGCTTTTTGGTATACTCTCCGGTTAAGTTGTTCCTCAGCAGTTTGAGCTAAAACACGGTTAGAGTGACCTGTTTCCCTTCCGTTCAGCGATAGTACTTGCTCGATGGTACTGATACCTATTAGAGTAAAAACACTACACAGGGTTAGAATAATAAATCTTGAGAATCGCTTGTACATCATCGCTTTGTATTTATTGTGTAAATTCCCCATTCATAGTCAAAAAGTCAGATTTTTAGATAATTGCGACTGAAATCACAATATCATGCTGAATTATCTCTGTAAAAATCTTTAAAATAGTTAATATTGAAGGTATTCTACTGATGTTGCCCTTAATTATTGAACGCTTTAGTGCATTCATTCTGAACCTCCTTAAAATAGCTTTCTAGTAGAATTACGGTATGGGGAGGAATTTTTTACGCAAGCTCTAAACTTTTTTCTGAGTTATTGCTAAATTACTACGGGATTTACCAAAATTAGCCGCAATACTGAAGTATATTCTTTGTGTCAACGATGTATAAACTATTATAGTTGTATATCCAAGAATATCTAAGTATTTTTGTTGTTTGGTCAAACATCTAGAAAATTATATTTTTCGCTTGAGGCTATTTAATCGCAATATAAATATATTTACTAAAGTATAAAGTTTTCATAAACGCACAAAATATATGCGTACAAACACTAGACAAAATGTAACTTATGGTTAATTATTAAACAGTATTAATCAATGACATGAAATAAAAATCTAGGAGAATTAAAACTCAGGGTGTAGTTAGTCGAAGCGAGTTATTTTACTGGCTAATTTTCTCCGTTGCTACTTGAAAATCAATAATATTTAGCTTCTACCAAAGCAAAAGAATGACTTCTAAACCTACAAATTAAGTTTAGTTGTTAATTCTTTATGTATCGAATAAATGCTAAGTCCCAATCATTTCAGATTGGAGATAATTTGTTTGGCTTTAAACCCATAACTACTTATTTATCTATTTCTACCTAATGAGAATGTCTGACAATATTTTGAATCAAGACACTAATTTGCCTGGTGCTGCTGTATTATTGACAAGCGAGCAATCACCTAATCCCATTACTGGACAATTGGATAAGCCTTGGGATGAAGCAGTAACAGGGCTTGGAGTACCTGTGTTACCGCATGATATTGAAGATATAGAAATAGAAAAGAAAGTTGATAATGGTAGTTTGAGTTATTCAATACAGGAACCGTATAGCCAAACAAAGGAAGATAATTACGATTTTCTGCTTAGTGTTGATAGCTACCAAGATGGGCTACTTGTAGGTAATTTAGATAGTACCAATTTAACATTTTCTTCTAACAGTAATTTAACTGTTTCTAGGGCTGACTCATCTTCTCCAATTCTATATTTTCCAACTAATACAGTCGATACAAATTCTGTATTTCCGCAGCAAGTATCTGCTCCAGTAGTCGGTCAACTGCTGGGTGATACCATAATCGTACCTGGCAGAGTCGGGGAAAGAACCACCCTTCGTTTCAAATGGACAGAGCGGGAAGCCGCATATAACAATGAAGTTGGTGTTTTTGTCGTTGATGAATTGGGTCGGGTTGATGGTATTGCACCAGGAGAATCAGGATATGCTCAAGCTGCGATAACAAGTGCTTCTCGACAAATAATTTTTTCGAGTGGTGAAGGAGCGGGAGCGCAACGTGAGTTAACCTTCAATGCTGAAGAACGTCTGGGCTTTTATATTATTCAAAACAATACCACTGACCAATGGCTGCTATTAAATCCTGAAAATAATCTTGAAAAAGGTCTTTTAGCTTTCTTCTCAATCGAGAATGTGAACCCAGATAAATTTGACCATGTGTTTACACAAACACCTAGCAATGCCATAGTGCAATTTTTCTGGGAAGATTTAACTGGAGGGGGAAATAAAGATTTTAATGATGTTGTATTTACCATCAGTGAATCTCGAAAAGCTTTGGGCATTCCAGGACAAGTTGGGCAAAAGGTGACAACAAAATTTACCTGGACAGACCGCGAAGCTGCTTATAATAATGAGCTAGGTTTATTTGTTGTTGATGATGCAACAGGAAGAATTGGTAATCTTTTACCGACAGACCCAGGTTATGCACAAGCTGCATTAAATAATGGTTCCCGTCAAATAATCTTTGCTAGCAGCGAAACGGAAGGTGCAGTTAAAAATCTCGAACTTCCATCGGGCAAATATATTGGATTTTATTTGATTCAAAATTCCACAACCGAGCATTTTTTACGGCAAAATCCTGAAAATAAAAGTGGGAATGGACCTTCAGCATTTTTCCTATTTCCTGGAGCAAATCCAGATCAGTTTGACCATGTTGTCGAATTACCTCCCGACCAGTTTGCTTGGGAAGATTTGACTGGAGGAGGAGATAAGGATTTTGATGACCTTGTGTTTCGCTATGAATTCGGTTCCGCAAATGGTGATGAAAATCCCGAACCGGATCGAAATTCTCCAGTCATTGTATCTGGACTAATTCGTGATACCGCTCCTGGGGGTTTTACTAATATAGATAAAATTACTAGCGACCCATCAATTGCAGGAAGAGTTACAGATAAGAACCCAATTACAGAATTTCGTGCTGGGATTAACAATGCACCTACTGTTAATATTTTGGATGCATTGCAAGCTGATGGGAGCTTTAATTTAAGTCCCGAACGCTTGAATCAAATTTTTGGTGCAAATTTAACAGATGGTTCCTATACAGTAAATCTGCAAGCGAAAGATAATTTCGGTAATGCTTCCAGCGTCATTGGTGTCACTTTTACCCTTGATACCCAAATCCAAACACCAATCATAGATTTAGCAGCCGATAATGATACTGGTATTAGTAACATTGATAATATTACCCGCGATCGCACTCCGACAATTACAGGTAATACAGAAAATGGTGCGATAGTCCAGCTTTATAATGGTTCAACGTTGTTAGGGGAAACCACAGCAAACAGTACAGGTATTTGGCAAATCACTACAGGTGAGTTGAGTGATGGTACCCAGAATTTTACTGCAATCGCAACTGATATTGCTGGTAATGTTAGTTCTCCTTCATTACCTTTAAATGTTGTCATCGATACTGTTAACCCAGTAATTAATCTTACCGACCCAATTGACACAACTCCCTTGCAAACTGGTGCGAGATTGATGGGTAATGTAGATGGGACTGGTTCAGATATCGCTGCTGTTAGTTATCGGTTCGATAATTTACCAGAGATACCTTTGGTGTTTAATGCTGGGGGAGAGTTTGACCAAGTAATTGATTTTACAGGAATTGACAACGGCGATCGCACCCTCGCAATTACAACTACAGATATTGCTGGTAACAGTACCATCAATCAGTTTAATGTAAATGTTGGTGGTGGCGGTACGGTAGAAAATAATGCTCCCGAAATAATCAGTCAACCAGAAACCGATTATATTATTCTGCGTAATAGCAACACGCAAATTAAGGGAATTGCATTAGGAACAACTCAAGCAGGTTTGGCAGAAATTCAAGGTCAAGCATTCTTGGATTTTGACAGAAATGGTTTGCGTTCAAAAGAAGCTGGTTTAGATGGCTTTGTAGTGGAATTAGTTAATTCAACTACAGGGGAAATTATCGGAACCCAGATTACTCGCAGTTTCGATGTGAATGGGGATGGTAAAGTTGACCCCTTTACAGAACAGGGATTATACAAATTTACCAATCTCCAAGCAGGAAGTTACCAAGTTAGACAAATTTTCCAGGATGATTGGAGTTTAACTTTACCAGCCTCTTCTACATATAATTTGACTTTAAATGGTGGTGAGAGAAGAAAGGAAATTAATTTTGGCAATGCACAAAATTATGTTTACGAAGTCCTGGGAATCGACGCAGATAACGATACTCTTACCTATAGTTTAGTTTCCGCACCTCCAGGAGCAACAATTGACAGTCAAACAGGTAAATTAATTTGGACACCACCTGCGACTGGGGAATATGCTTTTAAGATCAAAGTTGCAGATGGGAAAGGTGGGGAAGATATTCAAGAGTATAAATTAAATGTTTTCGACCCAAATCGTTTACCCAGTATCTCTTCTAATCCTATTGGGAATGCAACTGTTGGAGAAAATTACACCTACCAAATTATTGCCGATAATCCCGATTTAGATGGTTTAAATTTCCAATTAAATCAAGCACCCCAGGGAATGACAATTTCCCCTGATGGTTTAATTCAGTGGACACCGCAAGGGAATCAAATCGGCGCTCAACAAGTAAAATTATTAGTTAAAGATGACCGAGGTGGTGAAGTTGAACAGGTATTTACGATTTTGACCCAAGGAATACCTGCAAATCCCCAACCATCAGGTAATTATGCACCTGTAATTACGAGTAATTTTGTAGGAGATGCTATAGTTTCGCAACAGTATATCTATGATATTGATGCGGTTGATGCAGATGGAGATACACTAAGCTATTCACTAGTAAATGCTCCACAGAATATGGTTATAGACCCAAGATCTGGAGTGATTACATGGAATACTTCAAGTCAAACATTAGGAACCTACAACGTAACTGTTCAGGTTAAGGATAATCGCGAGGGAATTGATAACCAAACTTTTAGTGTAAACTTAACAAATTCAGCACCTGGAACAATTGAAGGCTTTAAATTTAACGATTTGAATGCAAATGGTATTTGGGATATTGGTTTTACACCCACTACTGGTTCTCCTGCAAATGCCACCCTCACAGGTAATTCTGTTCTACTAGAAAACAATACAACAAGACTTGAAGTCAAAGGAGGATTAGCAAACAATGGCTTAGTTCCTTTTGATGGTTATTTTAGATACACAGATACAGCGAGCAATGAAGAGGTTACTTGGTCAATAGACCCTGTACTTCGTTTTTCTGATGGTATCACAACAGTTCTAAGTAATAGCTCAAGTGGTGGATTTGGCTCTCCAAATGTCATCGGTGATGGGGTTGTCAGGAGTACAAGCACAACTAATGGAATTGTAGTTCAAGCAGACACAACACTGATTGGTACAAACGCAAGGACAACTTTTACATTTACCGGAAATCAGCTTGATGGTACAACATTCATTTTTTATGCCGAGAATGATATTTTTAGCTTTTCGGACGATACAGCTGCTTTTACAGGGTCAATTGCTGGCAATGATTTAGCCTTGTTTATGTATGACACCGCAGCAGGTGGTCTTTCGGTTCGGATGACAACCGAGACTGGACCTGGTTCTAAATTAATTTCATTTGGTTCTGGAACGTGGACAGGTTTTGGACAAGCACTAGAACAAGGGAATTTATCTGTTCTTTCTTCAAACGGTTCAAACTTCGTTAAGACTGGTGATATCGGGAATGCATTTGCATTTGAACTGACTGGTTCAAGTGCCAGTTTAGTCATTAATTAGACATCTCCGGAATATAAATAAAATCTGGTAAAATAATATTCAAGCAACCTTTACAAAGGTTAAAAATATGAATTTAATGCTAGGGTACATCGAAAAGCATCCCCAAGAAGCACAAAGATTAGTA
>NZ_JADEWL010000203.1 GCF_015207665.1 Plectonema cf. radiosum LEGE 06105 | reverse complement strand
CCCCCCATCCCCCCATCCCTTTCCCCTTCACGCTGCATCTGAAAAATACATTACCTTTCCACCATAAGCCCGATATAAATTTTGCTCTGTCATCACTTGTTTTCTCGAACCCGCAGCAATTATCTGGCGATTTAATAAAATAATATCGTCGAAATGAGTAGTTGTTTCGCCCAAGTCGTGGTTAACTACTAAAACCGTTTTTCCGGCGGCTGCTAGCTCGTGGAACACTTCAAATAAAACTGTTTGGGTTTTTTGATCAATTCCTACAAATGGTTCGTCCAAACAAAAAATTTCCGCTTCCTGTGCTAACGCTCTCGCTAAAAATACCCGCTGCTGCTGTCCCCCAGAAAGTTGTCCGATAGCGCGATCGCGATATTCTAAAATACCGACTCTTTGTAGCGCACTTTTGGCAATCCGACGACTTACCCCTGAAAAACTCCGTAACCATCCCGTTTTCTTGACTCTTCCCATCATCACCACATCCCAAACTGTAGCGGGATAAGTCCAATCTATTGCACTACGTTGGGGAACATAAGCCACTTTTTCCAACTGTTCCGTTAAGGGTTTACCTTGATATGAAACTGTTCCGCTGCTGTCAACTAAACCCAACATTGCTTTCATCAAAGTACTTTTACCAGCACCGTTAGGACCATAAATACCTGTCAAACGTCCTGGTTTAATTACACAACTCACATCTTCAAGCGCTTCTAAACTGCGATAGCGTACTCCTAAATGAGCAATGTTAATACTTGCATTATGCAGCATCACTGCATCCTTGAACTCATAGACACGCTTTTGAGCTTGATTCTCATCTTGCATGGGATTATTTCTACAAACGAACAAAAAATGAAAAGATTATGAGAATAATGTACACTAAAAAATGAAAGAAAAATGAAAACTTTTGATACAGATTATGGAAGGGATTGCTCAGTCGAAAGGTAGATATTTTTTGTATGGGTTATTAGGGATACTTTTAAGTTTGTCAATCAATGCGTGTAATCGAGTAGGTTCTAATTCCGTAGGAGATGATAAACCTAATGTAGTTGCAAGCAATACAATTATTGCCGATTTAACCGAAAAAATAGGCGGAGAGGAGATAGATTTAACCAGTATTTTACAGCCTGGTACAGACCCTCACGTATATGAGCCAGTTCCCAAAGATACAATTTTATTAGAAAAAGCAGAATTAATTTTATACAACGGTTACAATTTGGAACCAGGATTAATTAAATTGATCGAAGCAGCAGGTGTAAAAGCAGAAAAATTAGCCGTGGGAGAAGTAGCCGAACCTTTACAACTAGATGAGGGAGGAAAGCAAACAGTACCAGATCCTCATGTGTGGGGTGATGTAGAGAACGCAATCAAAATGGCGATCGCGATTCGGGATGCTTTAATTAAATTATCGCCAGAAGATAAAGAAAAATTTACTAAGAATGCAGCAGAATTAATAAATGAATTGCAGCAGTTAGATAATTCCATAACTCAACAGATTGCGACTATCCCCAAAGAGCAGCGAAAATTAATTACAACCCACGATGCATTTCAATATTATGGAAGAGCCTATGATATACCAATAGCAGGGACATTAATAGGTATTAGCACCGAAGAACAACCAAGCGCTCAAACCGTGAAAAAACTAGTAGAAGAAATCAAAAAAACAGGAGTAAAAGCCATCTTTGCCGAAACAACAATCAACCCAGCCTTAATTAAAACAGTAGCTCAAGAAGCAAACGTTAAACTAGCATCCAGAGAATTATATTCCGATTCCATCGGCGCACCAGGAAGCGAAGCAGATTCTTATATTAAAATGATGCAATCGAATACTCAGACAATTGTTGAAGCGCTGAGTCAAGGTTAAAGGTTAAAGGTTAAAGGTTAAAGGTTAGAGGCTTTCTTGCAACTGTCAACTGTCCACTGTCAACTGTCAACTGTGAAAATGCGTCCTATTGCTGTAGATTTATTTGCTGGTGCAGGGGGAATGACTCTTGGTTTTGAACAAGCTGGGTTTGACGTGCTTGCTGCTGTAGAATTAGATCCGATACATTGTGCTATCCATGAATTTAATTTTCCTTTGTGGTCTATTTTATGTGCAAATGTAGAGCATATTTCGGGAGAGGAAATAAGAAGACGTTCTGAAATACAAAATCAAGAAATTGATGTTGTGTTTGGTGGTTCTCCTTGTCAGGGATTTTCATTGATGGGAAAACGGGCTTTAGATGACTCTAGAAATAATTTAATCTTTCATTTTTTCCGATTAATTATCGAATTAAATCCTAAATATTTTGTATTTGAAAATGTACCGGGATTAACTGTAGGAGAACATCAAAAACTTTTATTAGAAATTATTTCAGAATTTCAAATCAATGGTTATCAAGTAGAAGGAAATTACCGGGTACTTAACGCTGCAAATTACGGGGTTCCTCAAGATAGAGCCAGATTATTTATTTTAGGATGTCGTCAAGGTTTAACTTTACCAAAATATCCCCAACCAGTGACTACACCGAAAATATCTAAAAAGTCAAAATATATCATAAATAACCCAGATTTACCCGCAACACCTACAGTATGGGATGCTATCGGTGATTTACCAGAAGTGGAAAATTATTCACAACTAATTGATAGAGATTGGATAATTGCTGAGTATGGAAAACCGAGTATTTATAGCCGTAAATTGCGCGGTATTTTAACAATTGAAAACGATTATTCTTATAAACGCTTATTCGATTATTTTTTTCTGACTTGCAGTAATCGTACTAAACATAATTCGCAATCTATTGATCGATTTGGGCAAACTGAACCTGGAAAAACTGAACCAATTAGCCACTTTCATAAATTAGCAAAAAATGGTATTTGCAAAACCTTAAGGGCTGGAACACCTAGAAATCGCGGTGCTTTTACCTCTCCTCGCCCCATTCATCCAATAACACCAAGATGTATCACCGTGCGAGAAGCAGCACGATTGCATTCTTATCCCGACTGGTTTCGTTTCCACACTACAAAATGGCATGGTTTTCGACAAATAGGAAACTCAGTTCCACCAATATTCGCTAAAGCAATCGCAACCGAAATTATTCGCATTTTAGAAATAACTCCAGTGAAACCACAGAGACAAATACAGTTAGGTGATGATAGTTTACTGCAATTAAATATGCTGCAAGCTGCGGCAAAATTCGGTGTTTCAGAAAACATTATCGAACCGAGAAAAAGGAAAATAAATCATAAAAATCAAGAATCAAAATCTGATGATAATTAATCGACATTTCCAGCAATTAAATATGCGTCAATCGAAATCCTTGTAGAGACGCGAAATTATGCCCTTCCGGCACGCTTTGCTAACGCGTCTCTACATTTACAATCAAGGCGGAATCTTTCACAAATGCGTTACTATACTGAACATTGTAATGAGATTATAAGAACTATATTAATCAGAATTCTGGTTCAATAAACGGGATAGTTGACTTAAAATAGTTGCTCTATAATCAGTAGATGTATCTTTAAAGCGATATAAATTAAGTTTAGCGAGAGCAACTTGAATGATATTATCTTCTAAAAGATGCTCTAGTAAATCATCAACAATATCTTCGTTATTAGCTTTATTAGTTAGGTCAAAAACACCTGTTAAATAATAAATCTGTTCTACACCTTTTGATTCAAAATACTGTACCAATCGCCATGAATCAAATCCTTGTGGATAATCGACAAATCCAGCATGAATATCAACTATAATATCAGACTTTTCCGATTGAAAATAAACACCAACTCCATGTTTATCAAACGTCCATTTTTCCCCTTGTAGTGATAATAAACCTTGACGGGGACAATTCACAGAAAAAGATTTACTGACATTGGGATATATCTGGCGAAATGCTACAATTAAATTGTTTTGTAGTTCTACAAACTCTGAAATTATTTGAATTGCTTCAGCGCTTTTGATTGATGACTTCATTTAACCTACTCCTAGCCTTAATTTTGCCGATATATAGCCCAGCAGAGCTATTTTCAATCATAAATAGCCCAATAATAGCTAATTACAATTTTATACCCAACATTGGAAAAGTAAAATTTTTCTTCCCGATTGCAAACAAGAAACTGAATTAAAGTTGTTCTTGTTACTAATCAATCTTAACGACTTATCTAATTACCTACTATTCCTCAAGCTGAATACCAATCGATGCAGCTTATGTAATGATAAATCTAAAATCTCAAATCTAAAATTCCTCAGTGTCTAACAATCAGCAAGAAACCCATTTAAACCGCGCTCGTGCTAGTCTCAGACAAGCATTATCTTGGTATGGCAATCTGCGTAAACCGGGATTCGATTCGGAATTAGCAGGTTTAGTAAAGCCCGAAATACAGATTTTAATCGCTAATCTGAATAAACTTGATTACAATGTGATTCGTATCGCTGCTTTTGGGTTGGTAAGTCGCGGTAAATCTGCGGTTTTAAATGCCTTGTTGGGACAAAAGATTTTACAAACTGGACCACTCAATGGTGTAACTCAATACCCACGTTCTATCCGGTGGAACCCCGGTGGCAAAATAGAAATTGAATTAATTGATACTCCCGGATTAGATGAAATTGCTGGAGAAACAAGAGCGCAGATGGCACGGGAAGTTACCCGTCAAGCCGATTTAATTTTGTTTGTTGTCTCCGGTGATATTACTCGCATCGAGTATGAAGCCCTGTTAAGTTTGCGACAAGCTCAGAAACCATTGATTTTAGTGTTTAACAAAATCGATTTATACCCTGATACCGATAAAGCCGCAATTTACGCTAATTTACAGCAATTAGCTGCGGGAAGTTCCGCGAAACCCTTAAAACCCGACGAAATAGTCATGGTTGCAGCAGAACCCGCACCCGTAGAAATTCGGGTAGAATATGCTGATGGTAGCTCCTGTTATGAGTGGGAGACACCACCAGCGCAAATAGAGCAACTTCAACAAACAATCTTGAAGATTCTCAACCGTGAAGGACGTTCCCTTTTGTCCCTTAATGCATTAGTGCAAGCAAGAGATGCAGAAGAATCCATTGCATATAAAACTATAGAACTGCGAGAAAAACAAGCAGAAGATTTAATTTGGCAGTATACCAAATATAAAGCATTAGCAGTAGGATTAAATCCTATCGCCTTTTTAGATGTTTTTGGTGGAATTATCACAGATTTAGCCTTAATTCGCTCTTTATCTCGACTTTACGGCTTACCGATGACGGGTTACGAAGCTGGAAAGTTATTAAAAACAATTTTATTCAGTTCCGGTGGTTTATTCTTGGGAGAATTAGGTAGCAGCTTTCTTTTGGGTTTTGGCAAAAGCGCGATCGCCATTACTAATGCTGAAAATCCTTTGAATATTACTACATTTGCGGGGACTGCCGTAACACAAGCCGGTATCGCCGGTTACGGAGCTTATTCCGTAGGAAAAGCTGCTCAAGCTTATTTGCAAAAAGGCTGTTCTTGGGGAGAATTAGGCGTTAGTCAGGTGATTGAAGAAATATTACGCGAAGTAGAATCGGATACTATTTTATATCGTTTACAGCAGGAATTGGGGATAGGGAAATAATGAGTAATCCAAGTTGAAAAAATCATTCCTTCCCCAGACTGATGTTTCTCAAACGATAATATGCAGCAATAGAGATGGAATAGTGTCTACCTATACAAAATTAAAAAGAGTTAGATTATGGGTTTGGGAATTCTCCAAGATGGGAAATGGATATCTCGACGGGAACAAGAAGACTCGGAAGGTAAATTTATTCGTCCGTCAACAACTTTTCGTGATTGGATAACGGCTGATGGTTCGAGTGGATTTAAAGCGGAAGCGGGGCGCTATCATTTGTATATCTCTTGGGCTTGCCCTTGGGCTTGTCGGACTGCAATTATGCGACAATTAAAGGGACTCCAAGATGTTATTGGTTTATCAGTGGTAGCTGCGGAGATTCATCAAAATAGCTGGGAATTTAAAGACGAGCCTGGTGCTATTCCCGATACAGTTAATCATACAGATTATCTGTGGCAACTATATTTAAAAGCTCAACCCGATTATACAGGAAGAGTAACAGTTCCGGTTTTATGGGATAAGCAAAAAGGGACAATTGTCAATAACGAATCCCGCGAAATTATTCGGATGTTCGATACTCAATTTGAGGAATTTGCGAAGCAAGATGCAGATTTCTATCCTGATGATTTGCAAAAAGTGGTTGACGAAACAATAGATGCAATTTACCAACCAATTAATAATGGTGTATATCGAGCGGGATTTGCAACTTCTCAATCTGCTTACGATCAAGCTGTGACCGAATTATTTGATGCACTCGATGATTGGGAAAAAGTATTAGCCAAACAACGTTATCTTTGTGGAAATAAAGTTACCGAAGCTGATTGGTGTATGTTTACAACTTTATTTCGCTTCGATGCAGTTTATTACGTACATTTTAAATGCAATATACGCCGTATTGTAGATTATCCTCATTTATGGAACTATCTTAAAGAACTATATCAAATGCCCGGAGTCAAAGAAACTTGTAATCTTGACCATATTAAGCGGCATTATTACATTAGTCATCCCAACGTTAACCCCCATCAAATTGTCCCAAAAGGACCGATAATTAATTTCGACGAACCCCACAACCGCGAGCAAGTTTTTACAGGATAGTGTAGAGACGTAGCAGTGCTACGTCTTCCCAATTGATCTTGTAAAAAACAAAATTAACAACCGCATCTGTTCTCTTGTTTTACAAGCAATTTAGTTTTGTTAATACAATATAGCTGACTCCAAGCTTAGAGGCAGCAACCCTTGGTGGTACATAATTAACTGACATCTCACGTTTTTTGACTGCTTTAAAAGTATAGTCAAAAAAGTTCAATATGTCTAATATGTCCGACGATTTATTGTCCTAGGGAAAGCTCCTGAAAACCGATACTAATAAACAAGTAACGACTTAAAATCAGTCAACTATAAACTATAAATTTTAAACTCCCCAGGCAAGATTCGAACTTGCGACTAATCGGTTAACAGCCGACCGCTCTACCACTGAGCTACTGAGGACTACAATTAAACATATTAAAGCTAAAAATAGAATTTGGCAAGTACTTTGACAAACTTTTTTGAAAAAATTTTTGATCGCCCTTTGAGCTATACATTTGTACCAACAAATACCGGCTCTAAATCAATCAATCTGTGGTGAGTAGATGCTCAAGTACAATATCCGATATCTATTTGAAACCCATACGTAATTCAGCCAACCGTTGACGGGATTTGGCATCAATAGAATTAGCTAAAAATCTGCCGTTAGGTTTTTTACCAGACTTATACTTTTGTCGCGTCCGACAAACAGTAGCTTCTACTTCGTGACACAGTTGTTGTGCAGATATCCATTCCGCTCCATACCCCTGTACAGTTAACTGTTGCGCTCGGTCTGAAGTTGCAACCACTATCCGAGATAATAAGCGTTGAGCTAGTTTATGACGCAATGACGCACAGAGTTTCTCTATATAGGTATCCGCCGTTTGACCGAAATCCGTATATAAAGCTGTAACAAGTTTTGTCACAACTTCTTCGTTGCTACAATTCTTTTGAAAATGAGCATCGAAGACTACTTGGGTTTGATAGCCCATAAATGCACTGTAACTAACTAAAGCTTCGAGCAACTCATTGCGTGCAGCCTCTAGTCCGACGTTTTCGGAAGTCTTCTTTAAACAAGACCAAGCGCCGATAATGTTATAACCGTCTACTAGTAAAACGGCTGGAGAAAATGGAGAGGACATGGTTATAAATCACAGTATTCTAGATTTAACAAATTTCATTCATAACTTCTATAGTAGTTGAAACATTATTTGTAACACTATGTTACATAAGCTAAAAATCTCATAATATTACAAAGCCCTGATTAATAAAAGACAAAAAATAAGCGCGATTAAAGTAAACACGCTTATTTTTTGACGATTTGTAATTAATTTGTGACTTTGGACAGAAGACGCAAGGAAAGAAAATACTAACTAATCAATTAACTAATTAACTAATTAATTAAATTACTTCCTCCCTGCAACTGCATTAAAAGTTGTTTAAGACGGGATGGCTCTCCTTGATCAAGTAAAACACCTTGTTCGAGTAGAAATGCACCATCGCAGTAATTCAATTCATCGAGACGATGAGTCACCCAAAGGGCTGTAATACCGCGAGTTTTAACTAAATTACGGACAGCAGCGACCAATTCTAATTGGCTGTCGGGATCAAGTAAAGCGGTTGGTTCATCTAACAACAACAATGCACAGCGACGAGCGATCGCACCAGCAATGGCTACCCGCTGTTTTTGTCCTCCACTTAGAGCGTAAATAGGACGACGTTGCAGTTCTCGTAAATTTACCGCACTCAGTGCTTCTTCTACTCTTTCTCGAACTTGCTTGTGTGATAATTTTTCTTGTACTAATCCAAAGGCCACATCAGCACCAACAGTAGGCATTACTAATTGATGATCGGGGTTTTGAAAAACAAAACCAACGGGATGCAAAACTTTTATTTCTCCACTTTTAGGAGTTAGTAGCCCCGCGATCAGTTTAAGTAAAGTTGACTTCCCACTTCCATTGGTACCCAAAAGCATCCAAAATTCACCATTAGGTACTTCTAAAGAGCAAGATTTGATTACCTGCGTTCCATTCGACCAATCAAAATTTAAATCTCTTACGGAGATACCTACTTGTGCCATTTATCTTCCACCAGTGCTTTACTCTTGAGCCAAAGTGAAGAAACCAGGAGGTTTACCACTTCCACCAGCTGCACCATCTCTCTGAGTCATCTGTATCCCAGAAATTTCACTGGTACGAATAGCGATTTTTTTCTCTACTTTACCTCCGCATTCCAGTTCCACGATTTCTGGGCTACCAGAGCGTATTGCTGATAAAACTAGCTGGTAAGCAGCTTCGGCATCTTCTGAAGTCTTGCGCTGAACCGATACAGGAAAAGCTGTATTTCTTAGGGCTAAATCGATAGTAAACATTGAACCTTAATTAAATTTAACTGTAGGACTAATTTTAGCGTCAGCACCTACATTAACAGCAGATGGTCAAGTATGAGAATCGTAAATAGCGAAATCTTAAAAAAAAATTAACGATTGACGACTTGTAATGATTCCCTGGTATTAGGTTCTTCGCATACCCCCCGCATTCAGATAGAGTCGCAAAAAAAAAATTAGTTAAATTGAAAACCTACTGGAAAAATTACCTATTTTTCTTTACAATAAGATTAGAGACAGTAAACAATTGTAAACTAGATTGACAATCTAGTTAGTTTTCTGCATAAGAGCGGCAATCAAATGCCAACCTCAAAATTGAAAAAAAACTGTAATTATAACGATTTGGAGATTCAATCTCATGACTATCGCAGTTGGACGCGCCCCTAGCACTAGAGGCTGGTTTGACGTACTCGATGACTGGTTAAAGCGAGATAGATTCGTATTTATCGGTTGGTCGGGTTTATTACTATTCCCCTGTGCCTACATGGCTCTAGGTGGATGGCTCACAGGTACAACTTTTGTATCGAGTTGGTATACCCACGGTTTAGCATCTTCCTACTTGGAAGGCTGTAACTTCTTGACCGTAGC
>NZ_JADEWL010000202.1 GCF_015207665.1 Plectonema cf. radiosum LEGE 06105 | reverse complement strand
CTTCCATCATGCCTTTATCGCGCTTAATTACCTTAATTATCGGTTTAATCGTCATCCTAGGGCTTAGCCTGTGGCTGATAGATTCTCTATCTCGACTTTACTGGCAACTGTCTTATTCCCCATTGTTGGGTAATTTGCTGCTGTTTCTACTAGTTATTTTAGTTGCAGCTTTGATTGCAGCTTTTGTATATTATGTTTTAAAAATCCAATCTGGGGAACAGCGACGTAGCAATCGTAACCGTCCTCCTATTAAGGTTCCTGAAGCCAAAACTGATGCAGCTTCATCGACTTTATCCGCAGTGCGTCAACAGGTTTCGCAAATTCAAGATGAAGTTACTCGCCAAGCTTTACTCAGTAAATCCCGCGAAATTGAAGCAAATTTATCACGCGGTGAAATTCAAGTGGTGGTGTTCGGTACAGGAAGTGCTGGTAAAACTTCTTTAGTGAATGCGGTGATGGGAAGGATGGTAGGTAAGGTAAATGCTCCTATGGGAACTACTACCGCAGGAGAAACTTATTGTTTACGTCTCAAGGGGATGGAGCGTAGAATTTTGATTACCGATACACCGGGTATTTTGGAAGCGGGAGTTGCGGGAACTGAAAGGGAACAGTTAGCTAGAGAATTAGCGACTTCTGCCGATTTATTATTATTTGTAGTCGATAACGATTTAAGACGCTCCGAATACGAACCTTTAAAAGCATTAGCAGAAATTGGTAAACGTTCCTTGTTGGTACTCAACAAAACTGATTTGTATGCTGAAGAGGACACCCAAGCTATTTTAGCAAAACTACGTCAGCGAGTACGGGGCTTTATTTCTACAAACGATGTTGTGGCGATCGCCGCTAATCCGCAAGAGGTAGAGTTGGAAAATGGCGATATTTTTCGTTCAGAGCCGGAGATTGTCCCATTATTACGGCGGATGGCAGCAATTTTACGGGCAGAAGGTGAAGATTTAGTAGCGGATAATATTTTGCTACAGTCAATTCGTTTGGGAGAAGAAGCTAAAAAATTGATTGATGCTCAACGTCGTCGTCAAGCAAACAAAATTGTAGATCGTTTTCAATGGATTGGTGCGGGAGTTGTTTCGGTAACACCTTTACCAATCGTGGATTTGCTGGCAACTGCTGCCGTAAATGCTCAAATGGTAGTAGAAATTGGGCGGATTTACGGTTGTGAATTGAATATGGAAAGGGGACGAGAATTAGCACTTTCTTTAGCGAAAACCCTTGCGAGCTTGGGTATAGTTAAAGGTGCTTTACAATTAGTTTCTACAGCGCTACAGTTAAACATTGCTACGTTCGTAATTGGTAGAGCAATTCAAGGGGTAACGGCAGCTTATTTAACCAGAATTGCCGGTAAAAGCTTTATAGAATATTTCCGTCACGATCAAGATTGGGGTGATGGGGGAATGACAGAAGTTGTACAAAGACAGTTTCAATTAAATCGTCGAGATGAGTTTGTGAAAGCTTTTATTTCCGAAGCTATAGCGAAAGTTGTCAAGCCACTGACGGATAGGAAAGAAGTTGTTGAGGAAATTGAGGATAATTAGAAGTAATAAGTAATAAATAATAAGTAATAAGTAAGAAATAATAAATAATAAATAATAAGTTAGGAGTACTCTTGTTAAGATGTACTTGGCTTGATGTATATTTTAGACTTTATGAGTAAATTGAACAAATCAACCGCAGTAAGATAGCAAATTTAAGTTGAGTCCAATAAACTAAAAGCTCACCCCCTCCCCTCTCCGATGCCTTGGAGAGGGGCGTGGGTGATAGTCAAATTATTTAGTTTATTTTATTACATAAGATTTTTCAGGTGCAAGATAGGAAAGCCTCAAATTCAACTTACATACGCACCCAGGAAGCAGCAGATTTTCTCAATGTCTCTCGACCTTATTTTGTCAAGTTGCTCGAACAAGGGGAGATTCCACACATAAAGGTTGGCTCTCACCGACGGGTGAAGTTTCTCCATGTAAAGAACTACAAAGAAGTTCGAGATACCGAACGTCGTTGTCTTTTAAATGAACTAACTCAAGAAAGTCAAGATATGGGATTTTATGAATAGCTGACTCTAGTATTGAGATGAGTAATTTTCATGTTTTGTTAGATTCTTGCGTGCTGTTTCCGATGTATCTTCGTGATACTTTGTTGCTGGCAGCAGAAGCAGGATTGTATCTACCATTTTGGTCGCAAGAAATTTTGAATGGTGCAACTCGCAATCTGATAAATACGGGAAGAGTTACCGAAGAACGAGCTGTTAGACTTGAGGAAACTATTAAAAAAGCTTTCCCTGAAGCAATGGTGGAAGTTCCTGTGGATTTGGCGGATACTCAGCTAAACTTTAAAAAGATTATAGGCTAATATCATAACTATGAGTTACCGTAATATCATTACAATTGAGCCGGACAAGCGCGGTGGTAAGCCTTGTATTCGACGTATGCGAATCACTGTTTACGATGTTTTGGGCTGGCTAGCTTCTGGAATGTCTCATGAGGAGATTTTAGATGATTTCCCTGAGTTAACACAACAAGATATAAAAGCCTGTTTGGAATTTGCTGCGGATCGAGAACACCTTCTGATTGCTGTTTCTGGTGACGTTTGAAAATACTATTCGACCAAAATTTGAGCCGGAAATTAGTTAAAAGGCTAGCTGATATTTTCCCGAATGCTAGTCATGTTCAGTTTCATGGACTCACAGAAGCAAGTGATAGTGAAATTTGGGAGTTTGCGAAAAATCAAGAATTTTGTATTGTGACTCAAGATGCGGATTATGCTGAACGTAGTCGCCTTTATGGTTCTCCCCCCAAGATAATATGGCTACGTTGTGGAAATGTACCAACTAGTCAGGTCGAGTACATTCTCCGAACAGGAATAGAAGCAATTGAAGAGTTAATGCATAATCCAATACTTGATTGCCTTGAACTTTATTAACTCAATGTGTGGATTAATTTTCGGAAATTGCGATAAGCAAAGCTTAATGCCAAGGGCATATCGCACTTCCCATCAAACCAAACGCGATAAGCGCAGCTTAATGCCAAGGGCATATCGCACTACAAATATCCACATCACCAAGCGATCGCACCTCAAAAATTCCCCCCTTTCCAAGGGGGGTCAGAGGGGATCAAACTATTCAAACGCTCGCAAACCGCCTCAAAATCATTCAAAACCTGCTGGTTTGTAAATCTAATAACCCTTAAACCGTAACCTTCTAACCTTTGAGTTCTCTCTTGGTCATACTTTCTTGCGACATCAGTAAATTGACACTCCCCATCAATTTCAATTACTAACTTCAAATGACGGCAGTAAAAATCAACGATAAAATTATCGATTGGTCTTTGCCTCAAAACCCTAAATTTGAAGTTTTTCAAATATCCATACCAAAGCTTTTTCTCCGCGCTAGTCATGTTTTTACGAAGTTCTTTTGCTCTGGTGATTAAATCAGGATTATAGGGAAGATAAAAATCACCCTCGTTGAATTTAGTCATGTTTAATTCACCCTACACAGATCTTAATCACTAATCGATCCCCCCTAACCCCCCTTTCCAAGGGGGGTTAGGGGGGATCGCTCAAAGTTCCCCTTGGAAAGTGGGGAATCAGCCAATCGCTCAAAGTCCCCCTTTCTAAGGGGGATTTAGGGGGATCAAACCAATTGACAGCGCAGAAGATTAATATTATCGCCCGCTTGTTTATCTATGTGCTTTCTTTTGCCCAACTAATGCTATTTTATTGGATGCAAATAATACTTGTTCATATTCGATCCCCTCTAACCCCCTTTCAAGGTGCTAGTCGTGCTGTGCTGATGATGGCAGAAATCGGTCTTTTTCAGGTTTATGAAATCAAACCGAATTCCTATATAAATATTGATGATATAATTAAGCCTAAAAGTTAAGGGTAATTTTATGAATGCTTATAAAAGATATCTCACTATAGAAGACCCGAATCATATAGTTTTGTCAGGTTTACCTTTTAAACCTGGACAAAGAGTTGAAGTTATTATTTTAGCTGAAGACAAAAAGACAGAATCTTTAGCATCAAAATTACAGCAGTTATTCAAAGAAACCCAAGCCTTACACCAAGATAATCCATTAACTGATGAGGAAATAGTCGCAGAAATTGAGGGTTATCGTCGGGGAGAATGAAAGTAATTATTGATACGAATGTTTTAGTTTCTGCGGCGTTATCTGGCGGAAATCCTGAGTTTGTGATTCTTTTTATTGTTAGTAATTCAGAAATTGAATGGGTGGTATCAGCAGAAATTCTGCGGGAATACAAGGAAGTTTTAAGTAGAAAAAAGTTTAAGTTAACTCAAGAGCAACTTAATGGTTGGTATGAGTTTTTAGATAATGCTACGGTTTTAATTAGTTCTGGATTGGAGATTGATTTTCCCAAAGACCAAAAAGATGCTAAATTTTTAGACTGTGCCATTGAGAGCAATGCGGATTTCTTGATTACTGGCGATTTAGATTTTACTGAAGCTCAAACTTTAATACAAACAACTATAGTTTCTGTGTCTAGTTTTAAGAAATTAGTTTGTGATGTGGTTTAGAATCATTACAAATCCCCATGGATGAGGTGAGTAAGGGTTATTGCGACGGTGGTTTTTGGTTGTTGGGGTGTGGTGGTGAGGGATTTTGGGGTTGTGAGTGGGATGAGTGGGGCTGGTTTAAATCTGCGTTTGGATTGATTGATTTTAGATCCCCGACTTATGAGGGGTAATTTGCTTATCTATTTAAATTTTTAGCTAGAAGTCGGGAATCTGGTTGATACTCGCGTGCAAATAACAACTGTTCGTATTCTTTTAAAGCTGGCTCGAATCTGTATGGGTTTTCGTACAGTTGTCGGTTTGAGCGCCAAGTTTAGATTACAATTACTTTGTCTTGCTGTGGTTTGCTGCGATGAGGGTAAGGTTTTTGAAGTTTAATCGGGTATGGTTGGTTATCGCGGCTTTACTGTTGATTAGCTTTATTCCGGTGCGGATTGCTGTGACTTTTCGTCAAGCTCCAACTCCCCAGGGGATTTTTGTGTTGGGGGGTGATTATAATCGGACAAGGTTTGCTGGCAAGTTTTGGCTGTCTCGTCGGGATTTGGATATTTGGGTCAGTCCTTCTATTTTGAATATTTGATGTCGCGATCGCTGGTAGCTGTAGCCGCACAAGTGGGCTATAGGGAACTAGGTCACGGCATATTCAGTAAACTGCCTTTTAAAGGGAGATTGAAAGCCAATAACGATATCTTGCTTAGGGACACCCATATTTACAAGGTCTTCCGTCACTTCATATTCTGTACCGTTATGTTGTAGCCATATTTTGTGATTTTGGACAAAAACGTTTTAGCCATAATTGGCTAGATTTATATATCTTTATCGTACTACAGATAATATCTCTATATACAAGATAATTTTGCTCAAAATCCGACTTCTGGAAACCGTTTGATTGTCGGTTACATTTGGAAGGTCACAAACAGGGTATCGAGCAGGGCACTAAACAAGGTTTAATAAAGGGTATTCCTTTGGGATTACGGTTGAAGTTTGGGTAGTCGGGGAATAATTTGTTACCGGAGATTGAAGCGATCGCCGAAGTCGATACAGTCGAACAATTACAGCAAGTTTATCAACCAGCAAGCGAATAATTTGAGCGATCGCACTACCAAAAAATCCACATCATCAAACGCGATTCCTGCGGATAGCTAGCCTGCGGCAACGCTTCGCGTACGCTAACGCACATCCCACCAAATCCCAAACCGCGATCGCAGTATAATTGTATGGGTAATTTTTGGTTAATTATAATATGCAACGAGTTGACACTCTCCGGTCTAAAGACACGGAGATTCTTGATTCAATGAGTCCACTTAGACTAGACCCCTTGCGGTATCTAACCAAGAGGTGGTTCTCTCCCCAAGCGTTACTTTCCGAGTGCCCCTCGGTAGTTGGATTATTCCAAAAATTTGTTTGATTTAAATTCTGAACGTCTAGTCCCCATGAAGATTTTACCTATTCCTGGGAAGGAACTAAAACTATGGAATAGAACCCCATATCTTCAGTTGTCAAGGTACAGATTGCCGTTAGGCAGTTGGGTTTTTATACAGGTTGGTTACCGTTCCTGTTAATAAAATCGTACCATAAATGACTGAGGCTTAAAAGCCTTTATGCAGTTTTCATCCCTGGACTAAAGTCACAGGGTTTTCAACCTTCCCTTTATAATGTAATTACCATTCTGAGAAATCTAAAAATAAATTTGAGTTGTTTTGGTGTTCGTTCTTTGGCATTATTTGGTTCTGTGGCAAGAGATGAAGCGAAACCAGACAGTGATGTCGATATTTTGGTTGATTTAGAGCCTCCACTAACTTTTGACCGCTACATGGACTTGAAATTTTATTTGGAGGAACAGTTGGGAACTCGTGTCGATTTGGTAAATTGGAAAAGTCTCAAACCACAGGTTCTAGAAAATGTAGAGCAAGAATTAATTTATGTCGCGTAGTATTAAGAAATATTAAAGATTTTCGGCATTACTGAATACAAATATGAATTGAAAATTTTACGTTGTGTAGAGACGTAGCAATACGCCCCGTCTCTACAAAGATTATGGTTTTAATACAAAATGTACACAAATATAATTCATGCCCAAATTCAGCAGCGCCAGATTTTCAATGGATTGAAGGTTTAAAGTTATTAAATCCTTTTGAGATTTGACCTGATTGCACTATTAAGGACTGAGACTAGAAAAGAATCAGCGTTTGGGTTAATTAAGATTTTCCTGCATCTGGGATAATATTTCCCGTAGAGAATATTTACCATCACCATCTATGACCAATCCCCAAACTGAATATGATTCGCCTTGGAAAGAGATTTTACAACTGTATTTCCCAGACTTCATGTTATTCTTTTTTCCCCAATTCCACGCACAAATTGATTGGAGAAAAGAGCCTGTATTTCTGGATAAGGAGTTACAGCAAGTAATTCGGGATGCGGAGTTAGGAAAAAGGCTTGTTGATAAGTTGGTAAAAATTTATCTGTTGGATGGAACTGAATCCTGGGTGTTGATACACATCGAGGTACAGGGACAGGAAGAAGATGAGTTTTCCCGACGTATGTATGTTTACAATTACCGCATTTTCGATTGTTATAACCGCTCGGTGGCTTCAATTGCAGTTTTGGGAGATACGAATACAAATTGGCGACCTAAGCAGTTTGGTTACAATTTGTTTGGTTGTCGGTTGGATTTTCAATTTCCGATTGTGAAATTGATTGATTATCGAGGACGACAAGCAGAATTGGAAGCGAGTAGTAATCTCTTCGCGATTATTGTGATGGCTCATTTAGTTGCATTGGAAACGAGCAATAATCGCGCTCAACGCAAACGGCAAAAACTGGCTTTAGTTCGTGGTTTGTACGAAAAGGGTTTTGAACGGGAAGAAGTAATTAATTTGCTTGCTTTTATTGACTGGATGTTGACGCTACCATTGGAGTTAGAGCGGGAGTTCCGACGGGAAGTAGAACAAATTGAGGAGGAAAGACGAATGCGTTATGTAACTAGCTTTGAAAGAATAGGTATCGAGGAAGGTCTCAAGCAAGGTATTGAGCAAGGTATTGAGCAAGGTATTGAGCAAGGTATTGAGCAAGGTATTGAGCAAGGGTTAATTCAGGGTATTGCTTTAGGTTTAAAATTGAAGTTTGGGAATGCGGGAACTAATTTGTTACCGGAGCCAACCGAAAATTGGGGATGTGGATGTGTTGTCTGCGGTGTTGGATGCTATGGAATCCGTAGATACGGTGGAGCAATTACGGCAGGTTTATCGCTCGAATTGTTGATGTTTTCCCTCTTAAGTCGGGTTTTTGACGATAAATATCGGTGACATCGGAGAATCTTGATAAAAACCCGACTTCTAGCCCCAGAAAAATCGAAGTCATACCATGAAGTCTAATTTCCCCAAGCGTCGGTTTCTCTTTTGGCTCAGAGTAAGTTTATTAATTGTAATTAATTGCTTTGATTCCGATGCGGATTGCTATGACTTTTCATCAAGTACCGACTCCCCTGGGGATTTTTGTGTTGGGGGGTGATGAACGCAAAGGACAAGGTTTGCGGGTAAGTTTTGGTTGTTCCATCGTGATTTGGATATTTGGCTCAAGGGAGATGTCGGGTTTTTTGAGAGCAATTTCGCTAACACAAGATAATTTTGCTAAAAACCCAACTTCTGGCAATATCGACTCGATCGATTCAAATTTTTGATTGAATGTCAGTATGATTAAACTCGCTAAAATTATTGATTTTCACTTCGCCATTGTTAAAACGGGCTACAATTTCTAATTCCCCACCCATTGCTTGGATGACTTGACGTAAGTGGCTAACGTACATATCTGTGCGTTTTTCCAAACGCGAAATTGCTGGTTGTTTTACTTGCAATTTTTCTGCTAATTCTGCTTGGGATATTTTTAAAGCTTGTCGCAACTCGTTTAATGCCATTTCTTGTTTTAATTGCGCTGTTTTCGTAGTAATTTTCGCAATTCTGGTGGGGCTTAAATCTTTTTTTAAGTTGGAAAATGAATGGTGTCCTGTCATATTAAACCTTCTTCTTTAATTTCCTTAAGATACTCTTCATACAGTCGGTCGGCAATAGGAATATATTTTTCATAAAATCGCTTATCCCCAGTTTTATCACCTCCTATCAATAGGATAGCGAATCTTCTGGGGTCGAAAGCATAAAAAACTCGAAGCGGACTACCGCCACTTTGGATGCGTAATTCTCTCATGTGAGAGTGTTTGGAAGCGTTAATGCCAGATGAATAAGGGAAAGGTAATTGGGTTCCTTTTTCTTCGAGTATTTGAACAATGCTAATTATGTCATCTTGCTGGTCTTCGCTTAGGGTATCAAACCAGTTTTTGAACTCGTTGGTGTATTCTACATCACAAGACATCGACTTTTTATATTACATCGATGTAATAATAGCTGATTTTCTACACTTGGGGCAATCCACGTTTGGTGTTACAGCGATCGCATACTCTAAAGAATCCGAACTGCGATGTATCGGACAAGCTGCTTTGCGTATACGCGGATGTGGATATGTTGTCCAATATTTTAGATTCGATCGCAAAATATGTAATCTACGTCATCACGCGATCGCACACCCAAAAACCAAACGCGATAAGCGGAGCTTAATGCCAAGGGCATATCGCACATCCCAAAAAACCAAACGCGATAACTTCGTTGAGCTTCGCTAACGCAATTCCCCACAAAATAACCGCGATAAGCGGAGCTTAATGCCAAGGGCATATCGCGTCCCTATCGAAATCAAACAGCGCGATTGCATTCTCCGCTCCTCCACCCCTCCACTCCTCCGCTCCTCAACTCCCTCTTCCTCACCATCCTTCTATTTTCAGGACTTGATGTCGCAATAGCTGGTAGCTGTAGCCGCAAAAGTGTCAAACACAGAAAGATGCGTAGAGTGTTTGCTCCCCTCAAGTGTAATAATAGCAGGTGCTGCTTCCCGTAAAGGTGCTAGTCATGCTGTGCTGATGATGGCAGAAATCGGTCTTTTTCAGGTTGATGAAATCAAACTGAATTCCTATATATAGCGTTTTCTAATCATATGAGGTACATCATAGCCCCCTCCTCGCTGGCGGAGAGAAGTTGGTGGGGAGATTCTCTTCCCACCAAACTACCCTTCGGGAAGCTTTGCTGCTACGGGGGAGGGGGTTGGGGG
>NZ_JADEWL010000025.1 GCF_015207665.1 Plectonema cf. radiosum LEGE 06105 | reverse complement strand
ATCCCCTTGTCCTCCCATCCCCCAATCTCCCCATCTTCATTTATTGTTCCCAGAGTTGGACTAAACTAACATTCGGTAGTGAAAAATTTTCTGGCAATGGTACAGTCAAGTTGGATTTGAGTTTTGAGTGCTTCTAAACTGGCAAATTTTTGTTCTGGTCTGAGAAATTTTTCTAATTGTATTTGCAGTTTTTGCTCATATAAATCTCCTGACCAATCTAAAAGGTGTACTTCTACTGTCAGATTAGTACCATTGACGGTGGGGCGATCGCCAATATTCATCACTGCCCAATGGTTTTTCAAGGTTATACCATTTGTCGCGATCGCACTGCTAACCCGGACAGCATAAACTCCTTTTCGGGGTAAAAACTTATCTGGTGGTAATTGCAAGTTGGCTGTGGGAAAACCGATAGTTCTACCAAGCTGCTGTCCTTTAACTACTGTACCGATAAGGGTATAAGCTCTTCCGAGCAGTCGGTTGGCTCTTTCCATGTCTCCAATTTCGAGAATTTGACGAATAAGTGAAGTGCTGATGCGGGTTTCCTCTTCTATAAGAGGTGAATCATCTGGGTGAGTTTCCAAAGGAACAATGGTAACAGGAATACCGTACTTAGCGGCGAGTATCTGTAAATCTATTGCGGTACCGCTACGTTGGGAACCAAAGCAAAAATCTTGTCCGACGCTGATTCTAGAGGCTTGCAATTTTTCCACGATAATTTGCTCTACGAACTGTTCGGGAGTCAAAGCAGTTAATTCTTTGTTGAAGGGGATTAACACAAGTTGTTCGACCCCAAGTAGTTCTAACTGTTGGATTTTCTCATCCAAAGGAGTCAACAATCTTCTGGGTTTTCCCGTAAAAAACTCTTGAGGATGGGGGGAAAATGTAACAACTGATGAGTAAGTATGTTCTGCGTCTGCTGGTTTGTGCAAAATTGGCTGAATTACCTTTTGATGACCGCGATGAACGCCATCAAACTTACCAAGAGCAACAGCAGTAGGAGTTTTAATTAATTCGGTTGAACAAGTAACCCACACAGAACACCCATTTTGAGACAGATTTGGCACGTCGATTTTGGGACGAGAGGTTGATCAATAGCGGGAGTAGGAGTTAGGAGTTAGGAGTTAGGAGTTATGAGTTAGGAGTGAGGAATTAGAATTTCAACCGTTACCCATTACCCATTACCTATTACCCATTACCTATTACCTATTCCCAATGCGCCATAGTTTAACTAAGGCTCTCGAATACCAATTTAATCCAAATCTATTATTAATTTGAGAAAAAAGCTTTATGTCAAAGACCGACTAATAGGAAAAGTTTTTGATAAAGCGACATTCATCGGAACGTTTAGTACCATTCCTTCTTTTGCCATGACTGCACCAGGAAATTCATTGATGGCTTGTTGTCCAATAGCGTCTAAAAACTGATCGTCATGGGCTGGATCGTGATGAAAAATTACTAAAGTTTTAACGTTAGCGGCTTTGGCAACCTTGACGGCTTCTTGCCATGTGGAATGTCCCCAGCCAATTTTAGGCGATTTTGGTGAATAATATTCTTCATCAGTATAAGTTGAATCGTAAATCAAAATATCGGCATTATCAGCAAGCTTTAAAACATTCTCATCCAACTTATCGGGGTAATGTTCGGTGTCTGTAACGTAAGCAGCAGAACCACCTTGCCAATTCACTCGATATCCCACTGCTTCTCCTGGATGGTTTAATGGTGCAGTTTCTATCGCAATATCTTCGATATGAATTGTTTTTCCAGGTTTTACCTCATAAAAATCCAAATTGGACTGCATAATTTGCAAAGGTACAGGAAAGTTGGGGTGCAGCATCTGGTCGTTTAAACGTTGTTCTACAGTAGAACCATCAGGTGCTATTGCGCCATAAATATGAAATTTATTGCCTGCAACAAATCCAGGAGTAAAAAACGGAAATCCTTGTACGTGATCCCAATGAGAGTGAGTGAAGAACAGATAAGCTTCCAAGGGCATTTTAGGCAACAAAGATTGTCCTAAAACGTGAATTCCCGTACCCCCATCGAAAATAAAGCGTTTGTCGCCCACTTGCATCTCGACGCAAGGAGTATTGCCTCCATAACGGACGGTTTGTAGCCCCGGGCAGGGAATACTGCCACGAACACCCCAAAATTTTACGGTAAATTGATTCTCCATCCTAGACATGGGTATTGTTTGTCAAGATTCAGCGGGCGAACAATACAAAAAATGTTACTCCGCTATAGTTTAACTAATGCTGTTTTACCCGTTCTTGTGGAAGGATAAATTATAAATACATATAAATACAGCATATGTTTTTCAAGAGTTTTTTCGCATCGGTCTGCGAGTCTCTTTTATACTTAGATTATAAGTAATTTAACTATACGTCTAAAGATTATCTTTAAAGACGTTTTTACTTTATAACCTATATTTTGCAGTAATGCATTTAACCTCCGAAAAAGCGGCAAATTTCTGAGATTAAATATGTTAATCAAACTTGAATTCCCTACACAGTAAATCATTTAGTCCATTTGGATAAGTAAGATTGTAATGTAAAGGAGTTATACTGATGTAGTTTTCACGGATAACATGGACATCAATCGGTATATTTTCGGATAAATTAAACGAAACGGGTGGTTCTACATCTTCAAGAACTTCTCCGGTTAACCAATAGTAAGTTTTACCCCGTGGATCTACTCGTTTATCAAATACATCTACGTAGCGTCGTACTCCTTGACGGGTGAATTTAACCCCTTTAATTTGGGAGGATTCCACTGCCGGAATATTAACATTGAGTAACATCGCTGAAGGTAAAGGTTTTTGGGCAAGTTGTTCTACAAGTATTTTGGCAAAATTCGCCGCACCCTCAAAGTCCTTGGAAGAGTAACTAGTAAGGCTGAATGCAATGCTGGGAATTCCTTCAATCAAACCTTCCATCGCTGCCGAAACAGTACCAGAATACAGAATTTCCGTTCCCAAATTAGCACCTTGGTTAATCCCAGAAAGAACCAATTCGGGAGGTGAATCTAATAAAGCCCACAGCGCTAATTTTACGCAGTCCGAGGGAGTCCCATCACAAGCCCAAGCCTTGATATTAGGATGAAACACAGATTTGATAACTTCAGCGCGAATCGGAGTATGCAAAGTCAATCCATGTCCCGTAGCCGAACGTTCTCTATCCGGGCAAACTACACTCACATCATGACCAGCTTCTGCCATCGTATTTGCTAAAGCACGTATACCCTCATGGTTAACACCATCATCGTTAGAAATTAATAATTTCATTATTATTTACTATTTACGAAGTTTTAATTGTCATTAGTCAATTTAGCAGTTATGAGTGAAGAGTTAGGAGTTAGGAGTTAGGAGTTAGGAGTGAGGAGTTAGGAGTTATGAGCAAGGGAGTTATGAGTTATGCTTCTAGCTCGCTAGCCAATAGCGAGCTTTCCGGCTCGCACTACGGAATATAAAACCCTATCAAAACTAATGCAATAGACTACTAGGAGATAACTCATATCCAATTCCCGTTTGATGGTTGTTTTTAGCTTATCAATGGCATTATTACTATTGTGAGTTGGTTTGCTAGTCTTGAATGACTCATAACTCATAACTCATAACTCATAACTCATAACTAAATACTAATGACTAGCGATTTACAATCTCAATTAGAAGCATTACGTATTGAAGCTCAAAAGGCGATCGCCGATGCTGATTCTTTGGAAATATTGGAGAAACTCAGGGTTGATTATTTGGGTAAAAAAGGTCAATTGGGAGTTCTGCTGCGCGAAATGGGAAAATTAAGCGCGGAAGAAAGACCCCAAATTGGGGCGATCGCCAATGTTGTTAAGGAAGCTTTACAAAATAATTTAGATCAGCAGCGTGTGGCTTTGGAAACGGCGAAAATCCAAGCGCAAATTGAAGCAGAAACTATTGATGTGACAATGCCGGGTGTTTTTCGTCCTCAAGGTCGGATTCATCCGTTAAATGGTGTAATTGACCGAGCGCTGGATATATTTGTGGGCATGGGTTATACGGTAGCTGCGGGTCCGGAGATGGAAAGCGATTATTATAATTTTGAAGCCCTAAATACTCCCCCAGATCATCCAGCCCGCGATATGCAGGATACTTTTTATCTTCCTGATGGAAATATGTTACGGACTCATACTTCCTCGGTGCAAATTCGCTTCATGGAAGAAAGTGAACCACCGATTCGGATTGTTGCACCGGGACGAGTTTATCGAAGAGATAATGTAGACGCAACTCACGCGGCTGTTTTTCATCAAATTGAACTTTTAGCAGTTGACGAAGGTTTAACTTTTACCGACCTTAAAGGTACTGTTAAGGAGTTTTTAGAAGCGATGTTCGGTGAGGTAGAAGATATTCGCTTCCGTGCTAGTTACTTCCCATTCACCGAACCTTCAGCAGAAGTTGATTTACGCTGGAACGGACGCTGGTTAGAAGTAATGGGTTGCGGAATGGTAGACCCCAATGTGTTGAAAGCTGTAGGTTATGACCCAGAAGTATACACCGGATTCGCCGCTGGTTTTGGTGTGGAGCGTTTTGCAATGGTACTACATCAACTCGATGATATTCGCCGCGTTTATACTAGCGATTTGCGGTTTTTACGGCAATTTTAAATTGGTAATTGGTAATTGGTAATTGGTAATTGGTAATTGGTAATTGGTAATTGGTAATTGGTAATTGGTAATTGGTAATTGGGAATTGGTAATTGGTAATTGGTAATTGGTAATTGGGGAGGTAGGAAGAAAATTAAATTCACGTTATTGTCGGCAGGGAGCGAGACGCTCCCACTACATTTCTCACTCTTACCCATTACTCATTACCCATCCCCCATTACCAATTACCCATTCCCTATTTTTTACAATTATCACAATGTCCGCAACGTAGATTTTCTGCTTCTTTCTCAAATCCAAAAGCGGTTAATAAAAATTGCCAACGACATTTTTTTGTGGTTAGATACTGCTGTATTTGATTGCCTGCTTGTAATTGCTGATGTTTTTCAGTTTTTGAGTTGTTTTTAATAATATAGTGAAATGGGTCAGTCCAGTTTAATTGACCCATGCTATGGAGTAAGGAAAGCGCGATCGCAGCATCGGGAAATTTTCGCACTACTGCATCCACTTCTCCAATCGGTGGTAATTTTTTAATTAATTGTTTGGCTGTAAGCCTTTGTTCACGCAGCTTGTCTTCAAAAAATCTCTGTCTTTGCTTGTCTTCTGGATTCAAGAATCCGGTAGGTTCGCTAATTAATGTTAGCGCTTCTGCTGGTTTTCCATCTCTTCCAGCACGCCCAATTTCCTGTACGTATTCCGATAGTAATAATGGAGCCTGAAAGTGAATCACCCATCGAACATCGGGTTTATTAATTCCCATACCGAAAGCTGAGGTACAAACTACAAACGGAATTTTTCCACTCAACCACTTAGCTTCAACTTCTCGTCTTTCTTCTGCACCCAATCCAGCATGATAACTAGTAGTGCTATAACCAAGTTGTGTCAACCATTGGGCTAAATCTTCGCTATCTCGTCGTGTGCGAACGTAAACTAATCCAGTTGTTTGTTGATTTTTTTGAATAAATTTTAATAATTGTTGCGTTCTTCCTTGGGGAGTCCAAATAATCCGGACGTTTGGGTTAAGATTATCTCTATAAGGATTCAACCTAAATACAGTAGGTTGGTGTAACTGCAAAGTTTCTGAAATTACAGTTTGGGCTAAAGGGTCAGCGGTGGCGGTAAAAGCGGCTAGCGCTATTTTTGTTCCTCTTCTTTTTGACTTGAGTAGCGCTGGTCTTACTGCCCCTAATCTTCGATAAGCTGGTCTAAAGGTATCGCCCCACTGTACTAAACAATGGGCTTCATCTAATATTAAGCCGTTAATTTCAAGTTCTGGGTGAGATAATTTTTCCCAAACCGGGGGACTGAGTAATGTTTCTGGAGACAGGTAAAGCAATCTCAGTTGTTGTCTTTCTAAAGCTTGTAGAGTTTGACGACGTTGGGAAGGAGATAATTGACTGTGTAATAGTGCTGCGGAAAGTTTGCGTTCTTTCAATTCTTGTACTTGGTTTTCCATCAGTGCTACTAAGGGAGAAACCACCAAAGTTAAACCTGTTTGCAACAATGCGGGAAGCTGGAAGCAAATTGATTTACCTCCGCCTGTGGGCATGATAATTATAGTATCTTTTTTTGCGAGTAGACTTTGGACAATCTCGCCTTGGGGTGGACGGAAATCTTCATAACCCCAAATTTGTTGGAATGTAGCGCGAACCTGCTGCCAAGAAGGGATTTGGGGTTGATTCATAATAAGTAGATAGATACACCCTTTTCCTTGCACACTTTTTATGCCGAGTTTTGAATATAACTTTTATTATGAACATGGCGCTTCAGTATTTTTACTATGATATATTGAAGTTTTTGTCGGATGAAGAGTGGTTTAATGGTTGTAGAAATAGTTTTTTAAAAATATTAGCAAATTATAATAAATATAGTTTTTTAAACGCAAAGGTACGCGAAGGCTAGCGCAAAGTGACGCTGAGAAGGAAGGGAGTAAATATATATGTTTGGTATTGCCGAAAACAAGTATGTTAGCGGAGCGTGACCGCAAGGTCATATCAAATTTTATCGATAACCTAAACTTGTGTAGAGACGTTACACTGTAACGTCTCAAAATCTAAATTCATACCCGGATTCTGCAATGCCGATATTTTTTATTTAAAAATTTGATTGAATATAATAGAGGAAATAAAAGAGTAAATAATCATAAAAGTTTAACAAGTAAGCGAAATGACAAATGAAGAACTTCAACAGCTAGTTGAGAGTAATGCTAGAACTGCTCAAGCTATGTTAGATGCAATGACTGAAGCTAGATTTGAGCGTCAAGAATTGCGCTCCGGTATGGTACAGCTTCAAAGTGCAGTAGAACGGTTAGCAAATATACAAGAAGGTGTCACTAACTTATTAGTTTCTTTAGATAATCACCGTCCTACTATTCTGAGAAAACTGAATACGATAGAGAATAAGCTTGATAGGTTACTAGAGCAAGAGCAAGAATAAAGTGTATACTTAGTTTCTTTAAACTTAATCTAGTTATGATAG
The DNA here is from genome assembly GCF_015207665.1 of Plectonema cf. radiosum LEGE 06105. GTDB lineage: Bacteria > Cyanobacteriota > Cyanobacteriia > Cyanobacteriales > Nostocaceae > Rivularia > Rivularia radiosa_A. Next base: position 54,508 of record NZ_JADEWL010000025.1, on the reverse strand, counting down.
GCTTTTCGGATGAATATTAAATTACACTATAAAGCCCAGAGTTATAACTCTAGGCTAATAGTGAAAATCTGTTAAATTTTGTTAGGATATCAAGTTTTTTATTATTAGTTGGTTCTTTCGATATATCGAGAGTGTACCCATTCGTTTCCGTTGGAAATTCTATACCAACCGTTGTTACTTTCAGCGAAGATGAAAATTCCTTCTCCAGAAGATAATCTCCGTTTAACGCTGTAACCAGTACCAGGCCCGGAACGTACATTCAGAAAATTACTAACTCTCACAATTGCTTTGGTACCTGCTGGAGAGGAGTCTATGGAACCACCTGTACCAGCTAATCCCATTGCTCTGAGGGTTTGAGATCCAACTACACCGTCTGCTCTTAAACCGCGAGCGCGTTGAAAATTCATTACAGCTCTTTGTGTAATTGAACCGTAGTATCCCGTAGAGTTGACGCTGCTGGACATGAAACCTTGTGATTTAAGGGTATTTTGGATAATTCTGACGTTGTAACCAGTGGAACCTCTTTTCATTACAAGTGCTTGAGCAGAACTTGCTACACCTACAATCGAGCAAACTATAGCAGCAGACAAAATCCAGCGAGAAGATTTCAAAGCAAAACGATTCATTATTCAAGTCTCCCTTCTAAAAACAATTTCATAAAAGCTGTATTACTCAATCAATTAAGACTTGGGTAACAGCGCTATATTCAATTAATAATCGACAAAAGATACAATCGACTTCAGTGTTGATACGGCTTATATAATCTCGTAATAACTGCCTAGAATACACCTTAGATACAAGCCTAATTTATATAATAGTAACTATTATTGCGTATTTTATCTCAGTAAGCAGAATTTAAACGCATTCTGAGGTTAGATTCTTATAAACAAATACACTGATAAATTATGTAATTCTCCCTGTGACGATTAGTGTATTAATATCATGTGCGGATGATTAGTTGTTATTCCCTATTCCCTTTATAGTATTTAACCGGACATGATATAAAGGATTAATCTGAAACGAGATATTTATTATGGAGCAAAACGAGCAAGGAAAACGTCAAAGTGCTGCAAAAGAGTTCCAAGAAACTTTAGAGCATTTGCAACATTTGTTAGAAGAAAATCAAACAGAAGAACAGATTGCACCGGAATTAGCAGTCGATCCCATTCTTGAAGAACAAACTGTTGAGGATTCACCAATATTTGATTTAGCTGATTGGGAAGATGCGGTAGCTGATATTGAACAATATTTTCAAAGTAAAGATAAAGATAAATAAACTTGAATTCAAAATGTATAATTTTTTTGACGCTGTGCTTCGTATAAAATTAAGGCGGCTGTAATCGCTACATTTAAGGATTCTACCCCTGGTTGAAGCGGAATTTTCACGTTTAAATCTGCCATTTCTGCTAACTCAGTCGATAGCCCAGCACCTTCATTACCCAATAAAATTAAACTTGGTTTTTGCCAATCTACCTGCCAATAAGTTAAATTTGCAGTTGGTAAAGTTGCAATTACTTGTATACCAGCGAGTTTAGCTGTGATTACTGTTGCGCTCAAATCCTCAGTTACCTGCATCGGCAATCGAAACCATTGTCCAGCGCTAGCACGCAATACCTTGGGATTATCTAAATCTACACTATTCTGACTTAACCACAAACCCGATGCTCCAGCAGCAGCAGCGGTACGAATGATAGTTCCTAGATTACCGGGATCTTGTACAGCTTCCAGCGCTATTTGCAAGCCGCTAAAGGGTATTTCCCTAATCTGATATCCCCGTTTGGCTGTTGCTACCACACCATCCGGTTGTACGGTGGTAGCTAATGTTTTGATTACATCCTCGCTAACAACAACAGCGCGATCGCACTTGTCCACAATTTGCTGCCAAAGTTGTTCATGGGTTGCTTGCCACTGCAAAGTGCAGCAGACAATATCCAAGGGATAATCAAGGGTGCAAGCTTCTTGCAATAAATGCGTCCCTTCTAACAAAAATAACTGCTGCTTATGCCTTTCTTTGGTAGAGTGGAGCTTGCGAATTTGTTTTACCAGAGGATTTTGTAAACTACTCAGCACATTCAATTTTGGATTTTAGATTTTAGATTTTAGATTATAAATATTTTCCCCTGCTCCCTACTCCCTTTTCCCTGCTCCCTACTCCCTTTTCCCTCTTGCCTTATTTTCCCCTGCTCCCTCTTCCCTCTTGCCTGCTCCCTACTCCCTTTTCCCTCTTGCCTTTCTAAAATGCGGAACCCGGGACTTGAACCCGGAAGCCTTGTGAGGCACTAGAACCTGAATCTAGCGCGTCTACCAATTCCGCCAGTCCCGCAAAGAAAGTTGACAGTTTTTCATTTTTACTTAATTATTTAGTTTTGTCAAGTTAATAATTCTGGGAAGAAAATATTGGGAAAAAGAAAATAGCTCGATTGCTCTGGAGATAACCGCATCGTCGGTAGTCCCCGATTCCTGAGTATATGTATCACCGATATGTAGACAAATGGAATCTTTACTGTAGAATCAAAACCAACTTGCTTTCTTTATAAAATTCATTAACTTCTTCTGTATGGAGGATAGGATTATTAATACTTCTAACGGTTTCCCAAAGACAAATTCATCTCCTTTAGCAGACTCCTCAGTCTTGAAAGTGTTGGGTGGACGGAATTTAGAAGGTCATGTAACGATTAGCGGAGCTAAAAATTCTGCTTTAGTGCTGATGGCTGGGGCTTTGCTATGTTCGGGAGATTGTCGCATCCGTAACGTTCCTTTATTAGCAGACGTATCGCGGATGGGTGAAGTTTTGTCGGCTTTGGGTATGCGTCTGCAACGTCATGGCAATATTATAGACATAAACGCCAGTGAAATTACTACCTCCAAAGCTCCTTACGAGTTAGTTACTCAGTTGAGAGCAAGTTTCTTTGCGATCGGTCCGCTTTTAGCAAGGTTGGGAGAAGCGCAAATGCCTTTACCCGGCGGTTGTGCTATTGGAGCAAGACCTGTAGACCTTCACGTCCGGGGTTTGCAAGCAATGGGAGCCGAAGTTCAAATCGAACATGGTATTTGTAATGCTCGCGTTAGCGATGGCAGTCGCAGACTTAAAGGTGCCAAAATTTACTTAGACCTTCCCAGCGTTGGAGCGACCGAAACATTAATGATGGCTGCGACTTTAGCAGACGGTGAAACGATTATTGAAAACGCCGCACGAGAACCAGAAGTGGAGGATTTGGCAAACTTTTGTATCTCGATGGGTGCCAAAATTGAAGGAGCCGGAACCAGTAAAATTGTGATTCAAGGGGTTACTCAATTACATTCTACCGATTACAACGTAATTCCCGACCGTATCGAAGCTGGTACATTTTTAATTGCAGCAGCAATCACTCGTTCGGAATTAATTTTATCACCTGTAATGCCAGAGCATTTAATGCCGATAATTGCCAAATTGCAGGAAATTGGAGTACCTATAATTGAAGAAGCACGAGATTGTTTACGTATTAAACCGGCGGAAATTTTAAAGGCAACAGACATTGATACTATGCCTCATCCAGGTTTTCCCACGGATATGCAAGCGCAGTTTATGTCCTTGCTAGCCATTGCCAACGGCGATAGTATCATTAATGAAACCGTATTTGAAAACCGTTTGCGTCATGCTTCCGAATTAAATCGCTTGGGAGCAGATATTCGTGTCAAAGGTAATTCTGCCTTTGTGAGAGGAGTATCGGAACTGTCTGGCGCACCTGTGGAAGGTACTGACTTACGAGCCGCTGCTGCTATGGTGGTAGCTGGTTTGGCCGCAAGCGGTGAAACTACAATTAAGGGATTGAATTACCTTGACCGTGGTTACGATAGACTCGATTTAAAATTGCAGAAAATAGGCGCAAAAATCGAGCGTATAGAAAAGGTTGAAGCAGATGTAGAAAATTCCATTCAAGATACTAATGGAGCTGCTTCTATTTCTGGATAATTGCTTGTTCATCGGGATGAAGCAATTGTAGGTTGGGTTGAACGGAGTGAAACCCAACATCCGCGTTGGGCTGCGCTTCGCTTAGCCCAACCTACGAAGAGGTTTCTTAACCCTGGTTAGTTACTCAATCTTGTAATTGGGATAACTAGTAACGAACAAGTAGGGACGGTGGCTCGTCTACCTTACTAGTCGTTATACTATTTGTCAGGGACTTGTTGTATGACTAGCCCCAAAACATAGTTTCGTTTTAGTAGAGCTTGCAACTTCCCATGTCCTCATTCGCAAAATCCCAATTAATCGGTCTGAAAGCAGACTATTTTCGTCATCCTCTGGATAAAGAAGCTACCGAAGCGCTTAAGCAGATTCCTGGTATTGATATGATGGTACGGAATTTTTTAGGTCCGGTGGCAGAACAAGTTTTTTATGTAGAAAATATTGCTTCTAGCGTTTTGGTCAGTGATAAACAACTACCCGATCTACACAAACTTTTGTTAGAAGCCTGTAAAATACTTGATATTGAACCTCCCCAACTCTACATTAAGCAACATCCGGCTCCCAATGCTTATACTTTTGCGATGCGCGGTAAGCAACCTTTTGTGGTGCTGCACACTTCCTTAATTGATATGCTCACACCCCAAGAAACTCAAGCAGTAATTGCTCATGAGTTAGGACATCTTAAGTGTGACCATAGTGTTTATCTCACACCAGTCAATATATTGATTTTGGCTGCAACAACCGTACCTACCGTTGGTGCAGTTTTGGCACAAGCCATTCAAGCCCAACTTTTGGAATGGGTTCGTTGTGCAGAATTTACTTGCGATCGCGCTGCATTGTTAGCAACTCAAGATCCCAAAGTCGTCATGTCGGTGTTGATGAAATTAGCCGGTGGTTCTCCCACCATTGCACCACAACTCAATCTTGATGCTTTTATCGAGCAAGCCCGCGCTTACGACGATATCAGTAAGAACGAACTCGGAGAAATGGTCAAAGTTGCCAGAACCGCACAACTCACCCATCCCGTACCAGTACTGCGTGCTAGAGAAATTGATCGGTGGGCAAGCAGTAAAGATTATGAAAAGTTGTTGCATTCAGCAAAAATAGGGTATAATGATGAAGTTGCACCCAAGGGCTGGTGGCGAAATTGGTAGACGCAGCAGACTCAAAATCTGCCACCGAAAGGTGTGAGAGTTCGAGTCTCTCCCGGCCCATTGCAATTATTTGATAGTTTAAAATAGAGCATTATATTGTAGTTAAAGCTTTTCTAGTATCAATAGAAAAGCTTTTTTGGTATTTGAGTGTATTAAGGTTAATTCATACAGCATATTTCATCTTTATGAGGCAGATTCGGACGGGCAGGGATACCCATCCCACAACAGCCTGTATCTTGCGCCAAAATTAATGTGGCGGAGTACTAACCATAAGCTTTATATTCAAATCGGATTGCGATGCCGAAGGGCAAGGCTAAGCCGCACAGTAAGGTGAACGCCTATGGCAGTTTGCTCGACTGCATTTGATTATTTTAAAAGTTATACATTGATTTCCGGAAAATATTCAAGAGACGATGTATTCATCTTAGTACTACCTTTGTGGTTTATTACTAGGAGTGAGAATGGGAAATTTTGAATGTTTATTCTATTTATACTTAAAATAATCTGAGTACTGACATTTAAACCAATAATTTATTCGGTTAACAACAATACTAAATGAATTGGTAATTTTTAGATTATCTTTTTGATCTGTCTGAGGATTTTTAGTCTGATTATCATAGTCAAAGTCCATAATATATATTAAAGATATAATCATAAACCGGGAGCATTATTAAGCAGTAATAATACGTAGGATTAATGACAATTTTTTACTACTAAAATTTCTAATTATGGTTATTGCTAAAATTTTGTAAATTATCACCAAAATAGGTATTAAATAAAATTTTTTTGTCATTTCAAATTTATATAATGATTTAAAATTGTTAAATCATTAGTAAATCTAATCAGAAGAATTAGCTGAGATTAATATCTTTAAGTTATGTTATAATTTAGAAAATAAACACAAAAATTTAGTATAGATAGAGCAAAAAAAAGGAAATTAAATCATGCGACTCAAAAGATGGGAGTCTCCCCGCAAACAAGGGAGAAATGATAAGGGTAAAGGTGGTGCTGCGAGAAAGCGACAACTCAAAAAACAGCAGCAAATGCTACGAAAAAGGCTAAAAGAAAAGAGTAAAGAAGAGAATAAACAAGAGAATACCAAGAATAATAGACAGGGGGAAGAAAAATCAATCTTCCCCCATTTTTTTGCAGATTTTTATGCGATTAACAATAAATAGGATAGGTCTGATACAAGTATTTAAAAACTAAGTAGTTTAGTTACTTGAGCAATATATTTTCATAAATACTTAAAATATTTGTAATATTTTTTATCAGTATTTATTTTACAAGTAATAATCTTCTTTTACAGGCTTTTCTCGATTTATCATGGTTTTTATGAAATTTTTGACTAGTATTTATAAGTAGAATTTGTAGTAATTGTAATGCTACTATAAACTTAACTTCTGATTTTTGTAAAGTTAATATAAAGTTTACTCAAAACAACTGAAAGTGCTGTTTTTTACTAGTAAACTAATATACTGTAAGGTAAGATAATTAAGTAACTACCAGGGAAGCTAAAATTAACGCTAAAAGCCACTGCATCCACCTGTGTCAAGTAACGACCATTCCCTGAGTTTTAAGCAAGTAAAAAAAGGCTAAAACAAAACTTTTTATAGAGCGGTGGTTTGGTCGAATACTCTTAGCTATTAAAGTTGTTACACAAGGAGTGACCTATGGTGAAGGCATCTGTTCTGCCGACTCGGGAAGTGCTAGATTTTCCGATTACTGCTTTGCGTTTAGATGAGCAAATAAAAACTATTCTTGAGTGGGCAAGTGAACGTGAAAGTAAGACAGTGTGTGTAGCTAATGTACATATGCTGATGGAAGCTCACTGGAACCCGGAGTTTGCCAGAGTATTAAAAGATGCTGATATGGTAACTCCGGATGGGATGCCTTTAGTTTGGATGATGAAAAAGTTAGGAGCGACTTATCAAGATAGAGTTGCAGGGTTGGATATTTTAGCTTCTATATGCAAATCAGCACCAAAACAGAATATTAGTGTCTATTTTGTAGGTTCTCAATCGCAAATTCTTTCCGGAATGAGAAGCAAGTTAGAGAAAGAATATCCTGACTTAAAAATTGCCGAAATGGAACCGCTACCATTTCGTCCGCTTACAGAAACTGAAGACGAAGCTTTGATTAAAAAGATTAATGAGAGTGGTGCCGGGATAGTGTTTGTATCTTTAGGCTGTCCAAAACAGGAAAAGTGGATGACTGAACATAAAGATAAAATTCAAGCAGTGATGATTGGTTTGGGTGGAGCATTTCCAGTTTATGCAGGGCTTCATAAAAGGGCTCCTCGTATAATCAGAGAGTCTGGATTTGAATGGTTGTATAGATGGGTGCAAGAACCTCGTCGTCTTGGAAGTAGATATACAAAGACAATTCCACCATTTATGTGGTTGGCAATGAAGCAGTTAATCAGTAGTAATTATTCAGTTTCTAATTCTGCTAGTGACTTGGATTAAGGGATGCTTAATTGTATTGTCAAGTACTTGTTTATTGAAGCTTAATTAAGTTGAATAGCAAAGGAACTTGGCAATTTCATTTATGGTTTAGTTATGTTTAGTTTTTATTGATTGGTTATCGGATGTTTCATTTTTCTGGTAGATTTGTTGATTAAATAAATCTAAGTAAATATCCGGATAGTTAATATTTGAATAGAAAGTAATTTTAACTATTTGAAATAATTAGTTGTGAAAGAGAAAAAGAGTATTCTAAATCTATAAGTAAATTTTTGATAGTTTTGGTGCGGCCTTTATCTTATGACTTATATTTATGAAAAATGTCTCATCTAAGGTAAATAACGAACAGTATTTCAGCACCGACCATCTTAAAGCAGACCTGAAAGGTCGTTCTGTTCGCGGTGGTGCAGTTACAATGGCTGCTCAGATAACTAAATTCGTATTACAGATGGGTTCCACCGTTGTCTTAGCACGCTTGCTCGTACCAGAAGATTACGGTTTAATAGGCATGGTTACTGTTGTGATTGGATTTGCTGAACTGTTTAAAGACTTAGGTCTCTCAACAGCAACAATCCAAAAAGCTGAAATTAATCATAAGCAAGTTAGCACCTTATTTTGGATTAACTTTGCAATCAGTTGTGTTACTGGGTTGGTAGTTGCAGGATTAGCACCTGTTATCGCATGGTTTTATAAAGAGCCACGCTTAACTTGGATTACTCTTGCTTTAGCAAGTAGCTTTATTTTGGGTGGTTTAACTGTCCAGCACCAAGCCCTACTAAAAAGGCAGATGAGCTTTACTAGCCTTGCGAAGATTGAGATTACTTCAATGTTGGCTGGGGTAGTGACTGCGATGATATCTGCCTGGTATGGTTTAGGTTACTGGGCATTAGTATTCATGCAGATAGCAACTGCGATTGCCAATGCAATCGGAGTTTGGGTTGCTTGTAGTTGGAGACCTGGAGTACCACTAAGACGTTCTGGCATTCGTTCAATGTTAGCTTTCGGTGGAAACATGACTGGTTTTAACATTGTTAATTACTTCTCTCGAAACTTAGACAATATACTAATTGGTCAGTACTGGGGTCCGCAGCAGTTGGGTCTTTACGCTCAGGCTTACAAATTACTACTGCTACCAATTAATCAAATTAATGCTCCGATTTCAACTGTTGCTCTTCCAGCACTAAGTAGTTTACAGTCGGAACCTGAAAAATACCGTAGGTATTACTATAAAGCAATTTTATTAATTACCACTATTGGCATGCCAATTGTTGCGTTTATGTTTGCTTCTGCCGATAAAGTAATACTTTTAACTTTAGGAAAGCAATGGTTAGAAGCAGTTCCAATCTTTCGGTCTTTGATGCCAGCTGCTTTTATTGGTACGTTTAATGTTGCTGATGGATGGGTCTATCAGTCTCTGGGTCGAACAGACCGTCAGTTCCTATGGGGAATAGTTTCATCCATAATAAATGTAATTGTTTTTATAATTAGTATCCGTTGGGGTGCTATTGGTGTGGCGAGAGGCTATAGCTTATATCTAATTCTTCAATTTTTACCTAGATTTTTTTACTGCTACAGAGGAACACAACTACGGAATATTGATTTGATAAGCACTTTATTGAGACCAGTATTGGCTTCCTTAGGTGCGGCAGCAGTAATAATTATTATAACCAATCAGCTAATATCAATTAACACAAATTTAATAATTGGCTTGTTTATAGATTGGCTATTATATTGTTTGGCTTACTTCGGAATATGGATTGTTCTCCCTAATGGCAAAACAACCTTATTAGAAATGTTTCAATTTACCAAAGTTTTTAAAAGAAAGACGAGAGAAAATTAATTATTATTTACCAGTAAAGTTATCATGAAAATTGCCTTCTTTATCAGTAAATTTCCTAGTTTATCTGAAACCTTTATCTTAAATCAGATAACAGGTCTCATTGATCGAGGACATGAGGTTGATATTTACGCTGAACGACCAACTGATACTTCAAAAATGCACCCAGAAGTGACAATGTATCATCTTCTTGACCGCACTTACTACATTGAAAGACCTGAAAATCGTTTCTGGCGAATCTTAACTATATTCATATTCCTATTCACAAAGTTTATTACAAATCCTATAATTTTGTTGAAATCACTAAATTTTTTGAAATATGGGAGTGTAGCTTCTAACTTAACTTTGTTCTATGCAGCTGGTTATTTATTAGGCAAGGAACGAAAATACGACATCATTCATTGTCATTTTGGACCAAATGGATTAAAAGCTGCTTTTTTACGAGATATTGGTGTTATTCAAGGTAAGTTAAGTACTACATTTCATGGTTACGATATAACAATTTTTCTGAAAAAGTATGGAGACAAAGCATACGATTTTCTATTTCAATTTGATGATATTTTCTTGCCAATTAGCGAACGTTGGAAACGTCGATTAATTGAAATTGGTTGTAATTGTGAAATAATTGTACATCATATGGGAATTGACTGCAAAAAATTTACCTTTGCTTTACGGAAACCGAAGGCTAATGGTCGAGTGGAAATAGTAACAATTGCCAGATTGGTTGAAAAAAAAGGCATAGAATATGGAATTCGTGCAGTTGCCAAATTAGTAAAAGATAAACCGCATCTTAAGTACAGTATTATAGGTGACGGCCCACTCAGAGAACAGTTACAGAAATTGATTGAAGAATTCGGTATTAATGAAAATGTTAGACTGCTTGGCTGGAAACAGCAGGAAGAAATAATAGAAATTCTGACTAATGCAGATATTTTCATGGCTCCTAGTATTACTACCCCAGATGGCGATCAAGAAGGTATTCCGGTTGTGTTAATGGAAACAATGGCTATGGGCTTGCCAGTTGTCAGCACTCAGCATAGTGGAATTCCTGAATTAGTCAAAGATGGTGTTTCTGGTTTTTTAGTTCCTGAGAGAGATGTAGATGCTTTAGCTCAAAAGTTGAGTTATTTGATTGAACATCCAGAACTATGGACTGAAATCGGTAAATTAGGTCACGCATTTGTAGAAGAATATTACAACATTAATAAATTAAATGACCAATTAGTTAAAATTTATCAGAACCTACTTCATCCAGATACCGACAGCAAAACTGCTTTGACAGCATTGGTTAAAACCTGTTAGTGCAAACAAACATAACTTAGGAAACAAACAATAATGTCTGCTAATTTTGTCTCTGTAATCATACCAGTCTACAATGATTCCGAACGCCTTAAGCTTTGCTTACAAGCTTTAGAAAATCAGACTTACTCAAAAGACTTGTATGAAGTAATTGTCGTTGATAATGCTTCTACCGAAGATATCAAAAGTGTAGTCAATCAGTTCAGTCAAGCAAAGTATACTTATGAAAACAAACCTGGTTCCTATGTCGCACGTAATAAAGGAATTACGATTTCAAAAGGAGATATTATTGCTTTTACTGATGCAGACTGTATTCCGTCTTTGGATTGGATAGAAAAAGGTACAACCAAATTATTAAAAACATCAAATTGTGGACTAGTAGGAGGAAAAATAGAAGTAATATTTAAAAATCAAACTCAGCCTACTATCATAGAATTATACGATAGTATTACAGCTTTTCCACAACAATATTTTATTGAAAAAGACAAATTCGGCGCGACAGCAAATGTATTTACCTTTAAAAGTGTTATTGATTCTATTGGTGGTTTCAACAATGGGCTTAAGTCAAATGGAGATAGGGAGTGGGGTAATAGAGTTTCATTTCAGTACAAGTTAATTTATGCAGAAGACACATGTGTATGTCATCCTGCAAGATATACTTATACTCAAATGCAAAAAAAATATGCACGTTTAGTTGGCGGTCAGTATGATTTACAAAAAAAACAAAATATATATTCTTTTTCCTTATTTGCCAAATATTTGATTTGGGATTTTATGGATTCTATAGAACAGAGTTTACGAGCATTATTTGGTAAAAATATTTTTAAATCATCAGAATTACGAGCTACTGATACTTTGCAGAAGATAGAATTAACTAAGTTAATTTTATTTATTAGATATGTAATGATCACTGAAAGAATACGACTACATTTCGGAGGCGAATCTGATAGAGGTTAAATACAAAGTACTTGTTGTTGTACTAAAAGCCCTTAATAGATGATTTGTTCGAGATATAAATTATGGTGTATCCAAAACTATTTATTAAAAATAAGTAAGGCTATTAAGTATGAAGCATAAACTTTTATGTAGTATTATTATCAATAATTATAATTACGAACGCTTTTTACCAGAAGCAATTGACAGTGCTATAAATCAAACTTACCCTCACACTGAAGTTATAGTTGTTGATGACTGTTCCACCGACAATTCCCGCGATGTTATTGCCTCTTATGGGGATAAGATCATTCCTATTTACCATCAAGAAAATGGTAAACAAGCCGCAGCTTTTAACAGCGGATTTGCGATTAGTAAAGGTGACATAATCATCTTTTTAGATGCTGATGACTATCTTTATTCAAATGCAGTAGAACGTGTTGTTTCAGTTTGGAAACCAAATCTTGCTAAGGTACATTACCGTTTGGCAGTAGTAGATAGCAATAGGCAATCTTTAGGATTTTCTTATCCCCAGGGTGGGAAAAAATTATCCTGCGGTGAAGTCTGGAAAATTACACTTGAATATAGTCGTTATGTTGGTGTAGCTACTAGCGGTAATGCTATTAACCGCAAAGCGCTATCCGAAGTTTTTCCCGTTCCTGACGAGTACAAATTGACTGCTGACGATTATCTTTCAATGCTGATTCCTTTTTATGGAGAAGTTGTAGCAATTGAAGAACCGTTAGCAGCTTATCGGATTCATACGAGTAATCAATGGGCTTTAGCTACGTTAACTGGGGAGCGTTTTCACAGATTTGTGCGGCACGATGTGCAAAATTACGAACTTTTAACGCGAAAGGCAAATGAATTCGGCTATGAACTACCAAATGATTTGGAACAGCGTTCTATAGGACGTTTGTGGTCGCGGATGTCTTCTTTGCGTTTAGATCCTCAAAATCACCCCATTCCTTCAGATAAAGCTCTCTCCTTAATTTACATGGGTATCCGTTCGCTGTGGAAATATTCCGACCACAACTTGCTCAAAAAAATAATTTTCAGTCTGTGGTTTATATGGGTGGGGTTGTTACCTTTACCACTTGCAAAAATGGGAATTACTTGGTTATTTGTTCCGCATCAGCGTCCCAAATTAATCAACTTTACGAAAAAGTGTAACACAAAGTTACCAAAACAGGAGTTGGCATGACTAATCCGTTACGTATACTTTTTGTCAGTCACGCTTATGTGGTCGGAGTTAATCAAGGCAAGCTTGATGCGATCGCAAAAACTGGTCAAGCTGAAGTTGGTTTATTAGCTCCGAGCAACTGGAAAGCACTAGAGTGGAATCGCGAACTTCCATTAGAGACACCTTACGATAATATTAAATACTATAGCGCTCCCGTATCGTATCCTGGGAAAGGGGGCGCTTATATGTTTGCACCTGGAAAAATCCAAGAGGTAATCAAAGATTTTCAGCCAGATGTACTACACGTAGAATTAGAAGTTTTTTCGCTATGTGCGCTTGAGTTTGCAATTTGCAGTCGGTTAACTGGTAAACCTTTAGTTCTGTTTGGTTGGGAAAACCAGGAACGTCGTTTACCTTTACCACGTCACTGGGTTCGCAAGTACGTTTTAGATACGGCAAAGTTGATTGTTGCTGGTAATCAAGACGGTGCGAATTTGTTACCTGGGTGGGGTTATACCGGAACAATAGAAGTTATGCCTCAGTTGGGAGTAGATACCCAGTTGTTTAGTGCTGATTTGCGATCGCAACAGCAGGAAGGCGATGAATTAAAAATCGGCTTCTTGGGAAGATTGGCACATCAAAAGGGTATCGACCTAATATTTGCTGCTGCACGTCAATTACAAGAACAGGGTTTAAAGTTCCGGATTATACTTTGCGGTTCTGGTAATGATGAAGAAGCTTTGAGAAAAGAAGCGGAAAAACAACAAATTGCCCAACTTGTAACTTGGCAAGGTGCAGTTCCTCACAGTAAAGCCGCTGAAGAAATTAGTAAATTTGATGTGTTAGTTTTACCATCACGAACTACTCCAACTTGGAAAGAGCAATTTGGTCATGTATTGATTGAAGCAATGGCAATGGGTGTTCCTGTTATTGGATCGAGTTCTGGTGAAATTCCCAACGTAATTGGACGACCTGACTTAGTATTTACCGAAGAGAATGCTGGGGAACTAGCGGATATTTTAGCAAAAATGATTTGCGAACCAGAATGGCGCAAAGAAGCTGGACGCTATGGGATGGAAAGAGTTTATCAGTATTACACCCATGAAAAGATTGCCGAACGATTAATTAAATTGTGGCAAAAGTTACTTGAACCACAAGGTGGGATTTATACAATAGGAGAGGAAAAGCTTAGATAGATTAGTGCTTTTTAAATAAACCAGATGATATTTTATTTCAAGGATTAGAGATTAGTAATGCGTGTAGCAATTGTACGAATGATGCCTGAATTTAGCATGGATGTTTATACTAATGGCATCATTTCAGGACTTCGATCGGTACGCCCAAACTGGGAGATAGTGGATCTAAAACCACAACCAATTGATAGAAAAAGTAGTTCTTTATCTCTGAGAATTAAAAAATACTACGAACGTTTTTGGCGTTTTCCGCAACAAGTAGCGCAGCAAACAGCCGATATTTTTCATATTATAGATCCCAGCGAAGCACATATTACTTATTGGTTAAAGAATCAAAATAAAAATGTTATCGTCACTTGCCACGACCTGATTAATTTTTACTACAAGGATAATCTAAAAAATTCGGTAGAATTACCTTTTATCAGCCGTGCTATGTGGTTGTATGCTATCAAAGGGATGAAAAAAGCTGATAGCGTTATTGCTGTTTCTTCTATGACAGCTAAAGACACTACCAAAATATTAGATATTCAACCAGAATATATTTCTGTAATTCCTAATGCTGTTGATAATATTTTTCAAATATTCCCGAACGAAAAAATTGAATCTTTCCGAAATAAACAAGGTATTTCTTCAGAAACTTTATGTCTATTAAATGTAGGTTCCAATCATCCCCGAAAAAATATTACTAACATTTTGAAAGCAATAAATATTCTCAAGGAAAATAAATTATCTTTTCATTTTTGGAAAGTAGGTACAGATTTTACAGAGGAACAAAAAGTTTATATTCAGGCTCAAGGATTAGAAAGTTATATCAGTTATTTAGGCAAGCCAGATAAAGAAGGTTTGCGAGAAATTTATAATGCTGCCGATATATTGGTAGCGCCTTCTTTACATGAAGGATTTGGGATTACACTTTTAGAAGCAATGGCTTGCGGTATTCCAGTTATCAGTTCAAAGGTATCAGCAATGCCAGAAGTGGTAGGAGATGCGGGAATTTTGGTTGAACCCACGGACACTCAAGCAATAGCAGATGCAGTATTTCATCTTTACAATAATCCAGATTACTATCAGGAATTAGTCAAAAAAGGATTAGTAAGAGCCAAATGGTTTACTTGGGAAGAAACAGCAGAAAAAATAGCTCAAATTTATGAAAAATTAATATTCAACAAACAATTAACAGTAAATAATTCATGAAAATTAGCCGCAACAAGATAGTAGTATAAAAATTTACTTTATTAAGAGGTGCTATTGATATGAAAATTTTGATATCTGCCTACTCATGCGAACCAGGTAAGGGTTCCGAGCGGGGTGTGGGTTGGAATGTTGCTCGCGAGGTTGCCAATCATCATGAAGTCTGGGTTTTAACTCGCTTTGAAGAAAGTGGAGAAGTGATTGAAGCTGAATTAGCGCAAAATCCAGTACCTAATATGCACTTTGTATATTTTAATATACCTGTATTAAGTGACCTCTGGCGTTGGGGGTCGAGCGGTGCAATGCAAATCCATTATTATCTGTGGCAGATTCAAGCATACTTTGTTGCCCGTCGTCTACACCGGGAAATTGGCTTTGATGCTATGCATCATGTGACATTTGTGAAATATTCAAATCCTAGCTTTTTGTCGCTCCTAGATGTTCCGTTTGTTTGGGGACCTGTTGGTGGAGGGGAAACAGCACCCAAAGCTTTTTGGAAAGATTTTAGTTTACGTGCCAAAGCTTATGAAATTGCAAGGAACTTAACTCGCTCTTTAGGGGAACTTGATCCATTCGTACACCTGACTGCAAAAAAAAGTGCTGTCGTTAGTGCCACTACCGAGGATACAGCTAAACGAATTTACAAAATGGGAGTGAATGATGTGCAAATTATGCCTGCAATCGGACTAACGCACGCGGAAATAGCTCATCTTGGTAAATACGAAATGCCTGATCCTTCACCACTTAGATTTATTAGTATCGGCAGATTACTGCACTGGAAAGGCTTTCATCTAGGGATCAAAGCTTTTGCTTTGGCAAACTTACCGAGTGCCGAATACTGGATTTTAGGAAGTGGTCCGGAACGCGATCGTTTGCAAATGCTGGCTCAAGAATTAGGAATTGCTCAACAAGTAAAATTCTGGGGTGAGCTACCTCGTGATGAGACTTTAGCAAAGTTAGGGAAATGCCACGTACTGGTTCATCCGAGCTTACACGATTCTGGTGGATTGGTATGTATGGAAGCAATGGCAGCAGGTCGTCCGGTGATTTGTTTAGATTTGGGAGGACCTGCTTTACTATTAACTGAAGAAAGTGGTTTTAAGGTACGTGCAATTAATCCAGAACAAGCAGTTAATGACTTATCTCAGGCAATGGTGACTTTTGCTAATAATTCAGAATTACGACTGCGGATGGGGAAAGCCGGACAAAAGTTAACCAGAGAAGCTTTTACTTGGGAATATAGAGGTGAACGTTTGGCTCTCGTTTATAAAGATATTGCCATTCGCAAAGAGAAAAACATAGTAAATGTCTTGAAATAATAATTGCTTTTGTAAATTCTAATTTTATAGCTCATAAGCTCTTATGCATATTCTAATTGCTGCTTTACACAGACCGACCAAACCTACCGGAGTTTGTAGACACGCGGTCAATCTTGCACAATGTCTTGCAGATAACGCTCAAGTTGATAAAATAACTTTGGTAATAGGAACATGGCAAAAAGATTATTTTAAAACATCTTTTAATATCGCTTCAAAAAAAATTGAATTAGTTACCATCGATATCAAAAATAGCTCAATCTCTCGAAATGTTTGGTATATAACTGGACTACCAAAGCTTGCCAAACAACTCAAATCAAATATTGTTCATCTTTCTTTTCCTTTACCATTCATTCGCCCACTTTTTCCTTGTCCAGTTGTCGCTACAATTCATGACTTATATCCTTATGAATTTCCCCAAAACTTTGGTTATCCAAATGTTTTGTTTAATCAATTATTTTTGCAGCAATGTATTCAAAATAGTGATGGACTTTCCTGCGTTTCTCAAGAAACATTAAAATCTCTAAAAAAATATTTTTCTTATGTTGATCGGCGGAAAAAAACCAGTGTAGTTTATAACTATGTAGACTTTAGCAAACTAGAAGCTAAAGTTCCTCAAGATATAAATACTAATCTTGATTCTTCTTTCTTACTTGCTGTAGCTCAACATCGTAAAAATAAAAATCTAGATATTTTAATCCAAGCTTATTCTCTCTTGTTAAAAAATAATCAACTCAAAAATTCAACCAAACTGATTTTAGTTGGTAGTTCTGGACTTGAAACGGAAAACCTTGGTAATTTAATCCGCACACTTTCTTTAGAAGAACAGATACAGATGCTGTCATCAATAGATGACGAAGAACTCTGCTGGCTGTATGATAACTGTGAGCTTTTGGTAGTTCCTTCTTCCACTGAAGGCTTTTGTTTACCACTGGCTGAAGCACTTTATCTAGGTTGTAAAGTGGTATGTTCTGATATTCCTATATTTAGAGAAATTGGTAATTTTAACTGTACTTATTTTGATTTACAAGGTAACTCTATAGAAAATTTGGCACAAGCTATTAATGATTGCCTAACTCATAATTGTCCTCCTAATTTTGAGAATATTTGTGTGGATGTTCGTTTTTCAAAAGAAAAAGTAGCACATCAATATCTCAAATTATATTCTGTGTTATAAGTGGAAAAATCAGTAAAAAAAAGAATACTATAATATTTTACTTTTTTTACAAAAAGATAAATAATTGCTTAATTGTCAAAATGACTTTGGTCGCAAGAATATGTACTCAATATCTTCCGGAAAGCGACAGATACTTAAAGACAGAAAAACACTACATCTGACAACTGTAACATTAATATTAATTACATTTGTCACTACTTTTTTTCCTAGAATAATTGCAGCCGCTGGTGCCCCTTCAGCTATCAATTTTTTACATTTTTTGATAGCTCCATTTGCTCTTTTTGTTGCGATACGCAAGACACGCACTAAGGATAGAACACAAATTGCAATTTCATGGGAATTAATTACTGCCTGTGTGCTTCTGCTTGGAGTTATGGTAGCCAGTGCATTCTTAAATAAGGCTGGTGAGATTAATATATTTTTGAATTACATGATACTTGTCGAACCTTTCCTAGTATTATTAACAATAATTTGTATACCTCTATCGAAAGAAAATTATCAAAAAATCAGGGCTTGGCTACTAGTTTCTTGCGTAATTAATTTATTTACTGCTTTTATTCAAAAACCTTTAATAGATACTGGCATGATTCCTCGATTACCCTACACTCCTGAAGATGCAGTTCAAGGTGTTTTTTATTTATCAGGTGCAGGTAATTATGTATCTTGTTCTATTTCATTAGCCGTTGCTTTATACTATTTTTTCAATGCGAAAACAGCTCCTATATGGCAGCGAATATTTTGGATATTAGCGGCGTTTTATCAAGTGCTGATTTCTGACTCAAAGCAAATTCTTCTGACTTTTTTTGTAGCCTGGTTACTTTTATTGTTCACTAAATTTAATAATTTGAGCAAGACGCTTACATACGCCATCAGCTTTATTCTCGTTTTGGTGGTGTTTATTTGGGCGGTACAAAACTTAGATTTACCAGGTTTAGATGCTATTAAATACTGGGCGGGAAGAACTCATCTTTATGGCCCTAATGGTCAGGCTGTTAATAGTAAATTGGCAGGAATTCGCATTGTTATCTCCCATTTCCAGTCTCCTTTAAACTGGTTTTTAGGTATTGGACCAGGACATACTATTGGACGATTAGGGGGATGGGTAATGCGAGATTATCAAAGTATGCTGGTTGCTTTAGGAGCTACAATTCATCCAGCCAGCATCGAAACTTGGAATGCACTCCAAAATGATTGGCTTGTTCAGGAATCTTCTTTGTTTATTCCCATGTTTAGCTGGGCTGGTATTTGGGGAGATTTAGGATTTTTAGGTTTGGGAGTTTATTTATATCTTAGTTATATCGTATGGACTCGTATTGCTAAGGATGACTTTTCTCGATTTAATCTGATGACGCTGTTTGTCTATGGCTGGATTATCACCCAAATGGAAGAACCGGCTCAAACGATGGTGATAGCTATTATGATTGGTCTGCAATGGCACGAGCGGCGAATTGCTAAACATGAGCGTTTGCTTAGTATGCAATCAGCTTTAGACGTAGATAACTAGTTTAAATAACAACAAATATAACAAGCACATTTTATTCATTACTTTTAGCATTTTACACACATTATTTCTCTATAATTATTAATCGAGAGTACGCTCACTGAGCAATTAATTGTATACGATTATTTATATTGAAAATTTATCAGGACTTATATCCTTTACGCTTACATCGGAATGATAAAAAGTATGTGCAAAAAAACTCTGCGTTCCTCTGCGCTTAACTCCGCGTCACTTTGCGTTAAAAATATATAATTCCGATACAAACGGATTTGATATTACGCATTCGTAACGAGAAACGCACTTCGGTGATAAAACACACCTTGGGAGATGCTGCGCTAATGCTTCGCTCGCAATGACGTAAACACTTAGTCTGTGCCTAAGTCCTATTCATCTTTAAACTACTACCCCTCACCCAACTCCTTTTTCCCCTTTACCAACCAGTAAAGAAAAGATTGAATATACAAAATCTTATGGTTTAAACGTTCTCTGACCTGAATATGATAAAACGTTCTTCCCATAAATTTATCGGAAGTTCTAACTTCAGCAAAAAGCTGTTGATATACTTGAGGAACAATACCTTTTATGATAGGCTCAACCTTCTTCATTTGCTGCCAAATTTCTGGTGGTAAGTCAACTCCAAATAATTCATGAGACATGAATAGTCCCAAGAATAGCATTCGTTGACAACCCCAAAGATTAGCCTTTTGGACTACTTTTTCCCAATTTATATCTGGGTTTTTATGAATCAGTGTTGCAATGTCGCACAGCCATGATAGTCTTTCCCACATATGTCTGGAACCATGCACGCAAAGGATTGGTAGCCAACATTCTAAAGGTAGATTATTTATAGTTGTACCAGCAAGAGAAAAAGGTTCTAAATCTTCCCACAAATCTTTCGCAGCGATAGGAGTAATATACTTCGGTGCAATTCGCCAGTGAATTTCTAAAAAGACGTTTTTATCGTTATGAATAAAATCATAAGTATGTTCGGTTTTAGAGTTTAGATATTTCACTAACTCCGCGTCAGTCATTTCTATTTTGGGTAGATATCCTTGAGCTATCAGTAATTCTCTGACTGCAAAAATATCTTTTTCTTGCACGATAATATCTAAATCCCCGAAGCGTCGTAAGGCTACATTTTTGTAAATTAAACTAGCTAAAATTGGACCTTTATAAGGTAGAGCTACGATATTTTTTTCTTTTAATAACTTGAGAAGATTAACTAATTCTCCTGTTAAAAATAAGTTACGTTGGGCAACATATTGAAAATTTCTGCGCCATTGATTTAGAACTGATTCTGGTAGAGCTTGTGGACAAATATTATTGAGACGAGAATACACTAGGGATAACACCCCATGTCTATCTGCTGTTTGGGTTAAATATTGCCAATCTATATTTTGTTTAATTAAAGTTTTGATGCGTTCTGTTATGGCATTATTGATATCGGGGTTGAGGCAAGATAGAAGTAATTCTATTTCAGGACAAGTATTGATTAATTGGTTTTTGGTATCGAGTTTAGATAAAGTTTTCATAAGTGTAATAATTGGTTTTAATAATTTTTACTATTTTATTTAGAATTTAATTTTATTAATTTAAAATGGCGACTAGAAGTCGCAGCTACACAGGCAAAACCCGCCTACGCGGGTTATTTGATATAGTCCACGCAGGTGGACTTTGTTTGTGTAGTAGTGGTAATAAAGCGCCAATTTATTTAGAAATTTCTCACTTAAACTATAGTTGCAGCTAAATCAGACGCAACATGTTCCTCAACTAATTTAACTAACTCCGGCAACAATGACAGGTTGCGAGGTCGTACCAGACGATGAATAGTACACTCTTTAGCTAAAGCCGCACATTGTAAAAAGTGAGAGGCACCACCATTATGATACAACGTTGTAGGACGAGAGTGGCGTATTAGTTCGATGACTGCTTCTTGTGGTTTGAGCGGGGTAATGCTAAATTCTTCACCAAAAGCAAGGGTATAGATACGTCTAATTGGTAATGGTGTTCGATTAAAGCCTTGCTTTAAACGGTAGCCGCGCTTTTCTTCTAAACCTAAAAAATGCAGCGAATCAAAATCATAACCTAAAGAGGTACAAAGTTCTGAACCTAACTTGATTTGCGGAAAGGCAGGATATACAGTATTAGGTTTTTTAGTTGTATTGACTGCTGCTACATCGTCGGCAATAATTGAATATCCATGAGCATTAAGAGCAGCTATTGTGGAAGATTTACCTGCACCAGATGCACCTAAGAAAATTGCACAATTACCTTCTATCTCAACTGCACTTCCATGTAAAACTAACAAGCCCCTTTGATAGAGCAGGATTGCCATAACCGTTCCTACAAGGTAAAGGCGAATGATTTCTTCAGAAGCATCTGGTTGAGGAATGATAACAATTTTATTCCCATCTTCAACGAAGATGAGACCCATACCTTGTACAAAAACTGTTGCCGTTTTAAGGGTTATATTTAGATAGCCGTATTGATTAAGAATCTCTGAAGCCAGATAATTATCAAGGGAAATGCCGTGTTTTACACATACGGTAACATCGCTTGCAACTGCATCTAGCTCTGCACAAACAAATTCTGGTATACAGATTTCGGAGTGTATGGTTAAACCATAAGCATAGTAAATATTTTTACTTTGCATATCGATTATCTTATTGGTTGGATAATTTTTCTAGAGAATGGGGAGTTTAAGTCAAAAGACTAACTCCCCGTGGAATTAATAGCAAGTTACTATTAAGTAATTGAAATAGTATTTAGATTTTTATTACTCGTAAAGAAGAGAAAATCATAGAAAGCCTAAGTTAGTATTTTTATGATTTCCTCGATTTAAACGTTTAAAAAACTAAAACTAATTCAATTTCAACTACGAAACAGGAACTAATGTAATACCAGTAAATTGGTCACCAATGCTGATCACACCTGTATTATTGTTAGGCCCATCGATGTCTAATGCGGTTCCATCGTCAGAACCTGCAAATTTTACCTGTGTTAGCTCTTCTACAGAACCAAAGGTAGTTAACTGGGGTACATTCCAATTCTTAGCCATGATTGATTGTCCTCTAAGTAAATTGACAAAATGAAGTAGTTGCACTTTGAAATAAGTGCTTAAATATAAATTCAGATAACTGAACAAAAGACGCACTTTTAAATAGTGCTTAATATAAGTTCAAACAATATAAATTCAAATAATTTGTGCAAAACATAGAAGCTTTGGAGTTGTGTAGAACCCAAAAGTTCCAATTAACTCTTAATTTAACTAAGAAAATTAAGTATTGAGATTTGCTTGATTCAACCACTGAGATAGCGTTACCGCACAGAATACAGCAATGGCATCTACCTTTATTTGTGTCTGTAAAGGATGAGCCGCGTAACGATGATAAGCTGTGTGAAGTGCTGATAAATTCACGTACTTATTTAATTGATTGGCTTCTTCAAATACCCTTTCTATAGTTTTTTGCTCATACTTTAATAATTTGTCTTGAAAATTGAAGCTTAGTCTTCCTTTGCCGGTGCGCGAATGCACTTGTGGAGGTAGAATATCTCTCATTGCTTGACGTAAAATTATTCGCGTCCAACCTTGGCGAAATTTTTGGGATGAAGGTAGAGCTACGCAAAATTCAATCAGTCGTTTATCATAAAATGGATAACGAGCTTCTAGGCAATGAGAAGCAGTAACTTTATCAGCCAATTCCTGAACATATTGATGAATACCAGCATTCAACCCTGAAGAATGTATCTGTCTAGCACTAAAATTTAGAAATGGAACTTCCTTTGTTAAGGATTGGATGTTTTGTGCTAATCCGATTCGTTGAGAAAACGTATCATTAATGATTTGATTAAATGTAAAAGTAGATTTCGGATTTTGTTGTAATATTTGCCAAAGGCGTAACGCAGGTTCTTGGATAGGGGTTTGAAAACCATATTTCCATAGAAGTTGCTGCTGAGATATTCCAGACAACTCAGAAGCCGCTTTCATCTCATTACGTAAAGTTCTCCATTTACCTCCATAGATCAGTTCTGTCAGACGCGCCCATCCATGAGAAATCGTACTGTCCCCATCTATTCCATCCAAAAATACACGAACACCGTTTGATTGTGCAGATTCGTAAAGTGCTAAATGAATATACAAATTTGGAGAATAAACTGGCTCATCATCTTGCCAAAGCGGTTTTACCAGAGGATTAAGATAGTCTGCATGGATATTATGAAACTCAAAGCCTCCTAGAGATTGTACGGCATTGATAAAATAACGTTCGTCAATCCATTGCAGCGCATCAGGAGGTAAATTAGGGAAAATTGCTGAAAAAGTATGCAGCGGTTTTCTTCCCGATTCAGCTAACAGCATACGTGCCGTACAGGTAATGGAAGAGGAATCAAGTCCACCACTCAAAGTAGACCCTACAGGAAAAGCGCTACGTAGACGACAACGTACTGCTTCGGTAAAGATTTCGCGAAAAGCTTCAACATACTCCCGATGGGAATTAAGCTTAATCTCGCGCTTCGGGTCTAACTTCCAGTAACATTTAACCTCTAACCTTCTTGAGTTTACGGTTAATGAATGGGCTGCCGCTAACCGAAGTATATCTTTGTAGAAGGTATTTACCCTGTCTTCAAAAAATAGTGTCAGGTGATGAGCAACTTTGAGTTCATTCAATTGGCGCGGTACTTCTGGCAAACAAAACAGTGCTTTTATTTCAGAAGCAAGCACTAAAAATTTATCTGATTGATAGTAGTATAGAGGCTTCACACCCATATGGTCTCTAGCGCAAAATAATACCTGTTTACGCTCATCCCAAATCGCAAATGCAAAATCACCTAGTAAATGCTGGGGACAATCTTCGCCCCATTTCTCGTAAGCT
Source organism: Plectonema cf. radiosum LEGE 06105 (assembly GCF_015207665.1). GTDB lineage: Bacteria > Cyanobacteriota > Cyanobacteriia > Cyanobacteriales > Nostocaceae > Rivularia > Rivularia radiosa_A. The sequence continues at coordinate 30,442 of NZ_JADEWL010000025.1, read as the reverse complement.
GCCAATATCAGCTCGCTATCTGCAATCTTATCAGCAGGACGATTATTTATCTGTAAAGCAGCTATCAATTCCTCACGATTATCTATGCGAGCATCTGCTGTAATTACTAAATCACCCCTTTGATTAATCAAAGGCAGCTTCTCAAACAGAGACTCAGGAGTAGTCCACAACATCCGGTGTCCCAAACCGACGCATCCATCAACCCAGATATCTGCACCATCTGGTCCGCGATGCGCCAATATATCAACCATTTTTGTTAAGTTTTCGCGGTCTAAAGGACGACCGTCAAGGTAATAAATACCTACGATGCCGCTCATAATTTAATTCCTTCGAGGGATGGTAGTTGAATGTAGCGTGGTAGATCCGGTAGATAACCGATGACAACATATCCCTGATATTTAATCCAAGCGTGGGCTTCTAATTCTCCTGAGTGTCCTTTCGCAACACCTATGCACAATTCGGGAGAAAAACTACTATGATTCATCAAAATTTGTGTAGTTAAAGCCCTTGCCAAACATTTTGCTCCACCTGGCATATAGCGGGTTGTAACATTCACAGCCCAAATAATTTTACCCAGAGTGGCATTAGGGAGTGGCAATTTTTTCGTGTTCAGTTTATTTACTATTTTTAATAAAATGCGAAACTCTAGTAACCACAACCCTAACCTAATTACTCCTAGTAACAAAAATGTCACAAATAGAAAGTAAAAATCAACCTTTCTCAGATTCCAAAACTTACGCAGCAGTTTCATTTATTACTTTAATCAACCCTGCGGCTTTTAAATTATTCAGCAGTGAGAAAAGGTCATTTGTGCAAGCTTCTGCTTCAACTTCGTATTCTTCCAAAAGTACCTGTTTGACTTCTTTTACGGTTTTGGGTTGTTCGAGCAAATTCCAAATTCGCGCACCCACTTCATTCAAACCGTGGTAAATTCCGCTCTTCATATTCAAAATAACTGCCTCACCGCCAAGATCCGAAGAGATTTGGTCTTCAGCTACTACTACTAATGATGATTCTACGATTTCGTGTTGGTCGGGTTGTGGATAACTCATTTTCTTTCACTGAAAAAAGCTAATTGGTTACTGCTGTTTGCTCTGCTGTATTAAATATAATCCCTAGTATAGTGACATTACGATGTTTTATTTTACACTTCATATATTCTTTAAAATTACGTTGTCGCGTCTTTATAAAATCATTTTCATCAGCGAGGGTTCGGCTAGCCAATAGCGGGCGGGACGTTTGCGTTATGTCCTATCATACTACGAAGACCGCGCACGCTACGTGTTCACCCGGAGGGTGAGGTTAACGCACTCCCTTAACCCATCAGAATTAATGCAATCGACTACTATTAGTCCGCCACATTAATTTTGAGGAGTTAAAATACCTCTTCGTAGGTTGGGTTAAGCGTTGGCGAAGCCTGTCCGACAGGACATAGCGCAACCCAACGCGGGTGCCGAGGCTCCACTACGTTTTGCTTCGCAACGCTTGCGCGAACAGCCCAACCTACAATATTACATTGATTACCCCTCATAACTTATGTGGTGGACCACTATTAGTCCTTTTTATTAGTTTTGATTGGTTTTGTTTGTCTACTGACGTAATGTAGAGACGTTATATATAACGTCTCTACAAGATTTCTGGTAAAATCCGACTACTAGTAAGGTTATATTAATTAAGCCATCATAACTAATGACATGGACTACTATTACTCTGCCACATTAATTTTGAGGGGTGGATATTTAATCCGCCAGGGACTGTAAGTCCCTGTCTAATAGCGAAAGTCCTATAAATAGGACTGAAGTAATACTCCTCAAAATTAATGTGGTGGGTAGTATTGATCCACCACATTAATTTTAATGGGTACTTGAACGAAATTTTATGATTGATTTTTTTAGTCCTATTCATAGGACTTGTGCTATTAGACCGGGAATTTGATTCCCGGTTCGGTTTGCGAGAAAACCCATCAAAATTAATGTGGTGAAGCACTATTGGTCTATGTCATTAATTTTGGGGGGTAATAAATTCGTAATTCGTAGTGCGGTCTTGGAAGCGTGTCCGCCAGGACATACCGGAAAGCTCGCTATTGGCTAGCGAGCAAGATGACAATCCTCAGAAGTCGGGTTTTTAGCAATTTTTGTGAGTTTGTTAGAGATATTGCTCAAAAAAACCCGACTTGTTACATATACTGACTTGCTTGAATTTCAAATAAATGAGCATAAGTACCCTTTAATTCCATCAGTTCGTTGTGGGTACCACTTTCGACGATTGTTCCATTATCCATTACGTATATTCGGTCAGCCATTTTCACGGTAGATAAACGATGACTGATCAAAATCGCGGACTGATTTTTAATTAATTGACGAAACTTTTCAAATACCTCATACTCGGCTTTGGGGTCCATTGCGCTAGTGGGTTCATCCAACACAATTAGTTGAGAGTTTCGCAAAAATGCCCGCGCTAAAGCAACTTTCTGCCACTGACCGATACTAAGTTCTTCGCCTTTGTCAAATAATTTACCCAAAATAGTATCGTAGCCTTTGGGTAATTTCGTGATTACATCATCCGCACCAGAACGACGAGCCGCTTCAATGATGCTGTCGCTGTGCGGTGGTAAGTCAATGTTTCCTAACCAAATATTTTCTTGGGCAGTAAAATGATATTTCGCATAGTCTTGAAAAATCACGCTGATTTGACGGCGTAATTCTTCTGTTTTAAATTGACTTAGATCGATACCATCAATGGTAATTCTGCCTGATGTGGGGTCGTACAGTCTGCATAAAAGTTTAATTAAAGTCGTTTTACCAGAACCATTTTCCCCGACTAAGGCTACTACTTCTCCTGGTTTAATTGTCAGATTAATATTTCTCAGCGCTTTACGGGTAGTTGTAGAATATTGAAAACCCACATTTTCAAACTCAATCCCAGTTTTCATCGGATGAGGAATCGGTTTGGGGTTTGGTGGGTCAATTAACTTGGGTTTAATGTCGAGGAATTCGTAGAGATTTGCTAGAAACAAGTTATCTTCATAAAGTGCAGATAAGCTGTTCAATAAACCCTTAATATTACCCTGTCCCCGTTGTAAGGCTTGATAGTACAGAACTAAATCCCCCAAACGCAGCACACCATTAATAGTTTGGTAGATGATATAGGAATAGATTATAAATATGAGAATACCGGCGATCGCCTCTACAGTAAAGTTAGCTAAAGAGCGTCCGGTTAATATAGATAGACTTTCTTTATATATCTGTCGGCGGATGCGAAGATAGGACTGACTAAAGTAACTACCCAAGTTGAATAGACGAATTTCTTTAGCAAATTGGTCTACCGTCAGCATATAGCCGATGTATCCTGCTTGACGCTCCATTGGTGTAACTTTTCGCTGCCAGCGATACAAAATCCGAGAATATTTCACCCGTACTAACATCGCTGGAAGGGAAACAATAAACAGAACACCCGGTATTCCCCAGTGCAGCGACAGTAACAAAGTAATCATCCCAATCAAAGAAATCGCATTTTGTCCAGCATCTGCCAAACGATTGAGGATTTGGGGAGGTCGGTAAGGTGCTTCTTGTTGCGCTCTTTGCAATACATCGTAGTATACGGGATTTTCGTAGTACTCTAAATCGGCTGCAATTGATTTGGCTTGGATTATTCCCTGCATATAATCGGTTACTCGTTGGGAATGAGCGCTAGTAACTAATTGGGCGAGGGAGTTAGCCAGGTTAGTTAATAAAGTGACTGCTGCTGCTAAGACAACAAAAAATATCACATTATTAAAAGCTGCGGCTTTATCGGCAGTGGTGAGGCTGGCAGCGACTGTATCTATAATTAATTTGGCGAGATAAATTGAGATTACTGGCAGTACACCTTGAATCACAAGGATGATTACGCGGGCGATTGTCCAACGAGGGCTACTTTGCCATACTAATCGCAAAGCAGGCAATAGACGCTGCGTACTTTGTAATTTTTCTTTGATTTTTTTGCCTACTTGCATAATTTATATAGTTTTTATTAATACAGAAATATCATCAATCATCACAAGTCGGGTTTTGAGCAAAATCTATGTGTTACAGATATTTTATGGATAACCGAAACCTCTGTAGAGACGTTACACTGTAACGTCTCCAAATCTAAATTCATACTCAGATTTTGCAACACCGGAATATGACATGACTTACGCAAAACCGAATGAGAGTAGGGGTAATTCATGAATTACCCCTAGGCAAAAATAACTGTTTGGGCCACATATTGCGTAAGTCCTATATGAATGTTGAAATCAGTTATTTATTACAAGTACCTAAATTAGCTTATTATTAGCAGTTTTTTAAGTATAGGATATTACACGATTATTTTTAGCAACATCATCTTCTATCAGTTTTACTAAATCGGGAAGTGCTGTTAAGCCTTTGTATCTTTTCAAACGATAAACGGGTACTTTTTTCAGGAGTTGCGTACATTGATGCAAATGAGCGCTGACGAATTCTGGAGTAGTCAATAGATTCGTAACACGGGAATGACGAACTAATTCCACAAGTGCATTTTGACAAGAAAGCGGTTCCACTTGATGATAAGGGGCTGCAATTTTTTCTAATGCGTATATTCGTTTAATAGGTAAAGGCTTTTGCACGAATCTTTCCGCAAGAGTGTTATGACGTTTGAGTAAATCTGAGTTAATTACGGCTAACTGATCAAAATCGTATCCCAAACTAGCGGCTGCATCGGGTAATAATTTAACACAGGGGTAAGCAGGAAAAGTAATCGGATGTGTTTCACTTTGTTCGTTTACTTGAATTGCCATTACATCGTCGGTAAGCAAAGGATATCCTTGGTTGTAAAAAGCATTAGCCAGAGTTGACTTACCCCATCCGGAATGACCGATAAATGCAACAGCCTCCCCATCAATCGCAACACAACTAGCATGGATAGTCAGCAGTCCTCTTTGCCGCAGTAGTACACTGAATATTGGACCGAGAATCCCAGGACGAATGATATCTTGTGCTATTCCTGGGGTAGGTTCGATGACAATTTTGCGCCCAAATTCTACCAAAAATCTGCAAAACTGTGATTTATTAATTTCCAAATGCCCAACAAAACGATTACCACCATCAGCATTTTCAATCTCTGCATGATTGATTTCACGCTGTTCTAAGATTACTTCTGGTAGTTTTTCGGTTCGATTTGATTCACAATCAAAAGTTATTAGTTCGGGAAATAAAATTTCAGAGTGAATACGAAGATTATAGGCAAAGTAGGTGAACATAATAAATCGTTAAATTACATTTTCCTTAATAAGTCAAAAGTGAGTAAGTCAGTCGGTAGCAATAAATCTAACTATCTAACAAAATATAAATTGGCTTTAAAGCTTTACCATAATTACAAAACAAATTTCAACGCCGATTTGGCTGTGATTTTTTATACAAAAATAATATTTTTGTGTGTCAATTAGGATGTTAAAATTAGGCGTTGCTTCCTCCGGGTATGAATTTAGATTTTGAGAGGTTACACTGTAATATCTCTACACAGGTTTCGGTTATCTATCAAATTTGATCCATACTTATGAAGCAGCAACGCCTGAAATTAACTCCCACAAAAGACTTCATGCCGCAGCGACAGGTGTTTAATCACACCAATACGTTAATTAATTGATGCTATATTGAGGACAGATTAGAACTTGTTGGGGTAATAAGCTCAGTTGTCAGAGGTAAGTTTTTGGTGTACATTCGAGTTGCAGTCGAATAAACAACGGCTTACTCTGACTTAATCGAGCAAATTGGTAGGAATTCATCGATATTGTTTTGTTGAGTTTCAAAGTCTTTGATCAAACTTAATTGACTCAGACTTTGAACTCTCAACGGCAGATGCGGGTATTTAATGTCTGACTGTTACAATCAAATTAGATTAGAACTTGTTCGGTAATAACTTCAGTTGTTAGAGGTAGATTTTGATGTACATTCGAGTTGCAGTCGAAATACATCGATTAACCAAAACTTCTTCAGAATTACTTAACAGTCATTATTTACCACAATTGATTAAATCTCCAGAAGTACAAGCGTCCAATGAACCTGTAAGGTTGCCAATTATTGAACCGTCTTCTCCAAAAACAGTATCAACGGGTGAACCCTTGACACTAGCTTGTGTAATCGAGTTAACGGTACCGTGATTGGTTAGTTTTGGTGCTTCGTAGGACTTTTTCATTGGTTTAATTCCTTTGAGTGTTTTGTTTTGTGTTCCTGGGTAGCTACCCACAAGTGGATAATTCTACCCATTTTTAATAATGGTACGTATAAGAAATAGAGCAAATATAAGAAATAAAAATAATGTAATGACAGTTATTACTGCTTGAGTTCAGAGTGATGCAACCACAGAGCAAACATGGCTACTTGCCAAGGTGATACACCTGTTGAACTTGGAGGATATTCCATTTGGCTCGTAGAAAGTAATTGTTCGTAGGAATTAGATAATACTTTTGTATTTACATAACCCTCGATGCTCTTCTGATGATTCTGTATGACTTGCTCCAAAAGGTGTTTATCGTGATTGAGCAGTCCATATCGAAAACAAGGAGACATATTAGCTTTGGTGCGACGGTTTCGGACTTGTTCAGGTAAAATATTTTTCATCGCACGACGCATTATTAATCTAGACCATCCTTTGTTGAGCTTTTGTTCCGCAGGTAAAGACAAACAAAATTCAATCAATCTTTTATCCATAAACGGATGACGGGCTTCTTGGGAAAAAGCTGCCGCGTAAATATCTAATGTCTCTAATCCTTGGGTTAATATACCTGAAGTAATATTGCGCCAGTGTTTTTCTCTTTCTGTAAATGGTTGAGTGGAACGATTACCTTCTAAAGCTTGAATACGCTTTTTTAAATTAATCCGACGAACAAAATCACGGTTAATGATAGATTTGTCAGTACTTTGGTTATTTCCGCGTAATAAGCGAACCAGCGATTTCACAGATTCAGGTAATAAGGGTTTAAATCCACCATCTAAGAAAAGTCTTTTGGGTGAAATATCAAAATGCTGAGAAATCTGATTGATTTCTTTAACAAAGGTGATCCATTTGCCAGTTCGTGCTAATTCTTCCAAGTATGGAAAGCCATAACAGCGAAGAGTTTTGAGTGGTGAAACACCTACAAGTTTGTGCAAATCTTTGGCTTCTTGAGCAAAGGTTGACCACTGTTGTTTCCTGATTAATTCAATCAGATAACCTTCACCGTGAGACAGAGTATTATCACCATCAAAGCCATCTAATATAATTCTGACTTCGTTGTTCGCAACAGCCTTGTTTAATCCCCAAATCAGGAAATGAGTAGGAGCAGAAACGACTTGCTCGTGATATTTAAAAATTCGCTCTAAGTCTGATAGAGGTCCGAGTTGATCGCCGTGGACGTAGTGAGGAATCATTTCCCCTTGAGCAAGTACAGCTTCAATAAAAGGACGTTCATCACACTGAGCAACTCTATCAAATATATTCGAGAAAGTATGTAAAGTGTGATTCTCTTCCTGCAAAATTTTGCTTGCCATGCAGGTGACAGCAGAAGAATCTAGTCCACCACTTAGATGAGAACCGATGGGAAAAGCGCTACGCAATCGACATCGTACTGCTTCAGCAAAGATTTCCTGCAATGCCTGGGCATAATCTTCATCAGATTTTAAACACAATTCGCGCTCTGGGTCAAGAGACCAATAAGAATAAATTTGCAATCCTTTCTCATTCAAAGTTAAACTGCAAGCAGGTGGCAGACGCAAAATATCTTGATAGAAGGTATGGACTTTATCTTGAAAATTTGATTCGAGATAGTCCCCGACCTTAATTTCATTGAGTCTTTGCGGCACATCTGGCAAACACAATAAAGCTTTGATCTCACTACCAAAAGCAAATATCTTACCAGGTTGATAGTAATAGTAAAAAGGCTTTACCCCCATATGGTCACGAGCGCAAAATAATCTCTGCTTTCGCTGATCCCAAATTGCAAAGACAAAATCACCTAGCAAATGTTCCGGACATTCTCCACACCATTTCTCATAAGCAGCCAGTATCAACTCACTATCGGTAATTTGCTCGGAGGAACTGTTATTTAACTCTAATGCAGCAATCAACTCTTCACGATTATCTATGCGGCAATCACAAGTGATAACCATATCGTGAGTATGATTGACTAAAGGTAGTTTTTCTATGATTGATTCGGGAGTAGTCCATAACATCCGGTGTCCCAAACCTACAGAACCATCTACCCAAATATCTGCACCATCAGGTCCCCGATGAACCAATGTATCAACCATTCGCTCTAAATTTTGTTGTTCCACCGGACGAGCGTCCAGATAGTAAAGACCCATGATACCGCTCATAATCTGATTCCTTTGAGAGATGCTAAGGAAATAAATCTTTAAAGGTTTGTAAAATAACTAATTACAAGCCTTTTGTAGTATTCAATCCAAATTGACTAAGTAAGTTTCGTAATATCTGTGATTTAGCAAAGACAAGCACAACGGCTGTTTAACACCTGAGTAGTTAAGAGATAATGTGAAATACGAATTGGTTTCACTGCTTCACCACCAAGGTCGGAAGAAATTTGATTTTTTTTTACAGATACTAGTATTCCACCACATAAGTTATGAGGGGTTTGTTCGTCTACCGACGTGCTGTAGAGACGTTATACATAACGTCTCTAGACAATTTTGAGAAAAAATAACCATTCAAAATTAATGGGACAAAGCACTAGTAGTCTTTTTCATTAATTTTGATAGGCTATTATCGAGACCCGACCGGGAATCAAATTCCCGGTCTGATAGCATAAGTCCTATAAATAGGACTAAAAAATCAATCAGAAAATTTAGACCAAGTACCCCTCAGAATAAATGCTTTGGCTAGTACTCCATTTCATTAATTATGATGGGTTAAATATTTGTAGTGCGTTGGCGTAGCCTGCCCCGGAAGGGCATACTTCTAGCTCGCACTACGAATTACGAATTACCCACCAAATTTCTAGTATTGATTTTTCCGAAATAGTAGTATCTCCTGTTGAAGATATCATTGTAAGAACTTTCCTTTCTAATCATCTATTGTTAATTTTATGCCTCCAGCATAAGTGATTACACTGGGAAAAACAAGTATCTTAAAAAACAGTTAATGTTTTTATAAATTATGACATTTTTGATAAATTAGTAACTATTATTGAAGGCTGGCAATTATCATTTAGTTGTTTAACTGTAGGAATGGCCGCAATTGTCTGGTGGATACGGGTGCTGCGTGGCGCTACAAGTCTTATAGAACCGTTCAAATTTTTCTCAACTACGCACCCACCCGTTGCAAGAAAATGTGCCGGTTGCGTAAGTCCTAAATTAATAACTGCTAGCTAATGTAATAAGTAAAATTACTTTGAGTAACGCATTTGGCCTCATTTCTTTGCCCTCAGATTGCGATCGCGAGTCGTGTAGCGGTAGATGTTTACTTTGAGCAGCCCTGTATAGCTAAATTGATAACTAAATCTCATATTAGAAGATATACGTAAGTATTATGAACTAAGTTGAAATAATTTATCAAATTTACACATATGTGAAGCTAGTGTAAATTAAAACTGTTGGGTTGCATTGAAGAGCGGTCTACTTGTAGTGTCAGAATTAGAAAGTAGTTTCAGTCGTATTGTGTCAGTTAACTTGGTACTCGATCGCATTAGTTTTGGGGGGGGTGAACATGAGCGCTTTTTGTCACCAGGAGCCAGACCCGGACACTACCAATCAATTATCCATTAGAATTAATGGGACAAAGCACTAGTATACAAATACTCTTTGTATTATTCGATTGATTTAAATATAGAATAGAATCAATCAATCAATCAATCATCTCTGACTTTTTTAAGTAAACCCATCCACATATCCGACGGGTTTGCATAATAATCAATTTGCTCTACTTGATATCGACAAGATGCGGAATCGATTTGTAAAATGATATAATCGCCACATTTGACATCTTTACTTTGTGCTGTCATATAAGCTTTCATTGGGTCTTCTGCAATCTCAAACACGTAGTCACTTCCACGGACGCATTCAGTGAAATCATGGATTTTGTTTTTTTGCTGCCGTAATTTTTTGAAAATTAAATCCGTTAAAGACAAAAAAAATACGCTGGGGTTGATGCCTGACTTACTAGAAGACATAAAATAATTAAAACCACTAATTGGCAGTCTCTTAAAGAAACTATGTTTGTAGATTTCTTTTAACCTGGAAATAGGTAAAAGCAATCCCAATATAATAGCAAGATTAATTAGTCTTCAAGAAATAAAGTTCGCGATAGCAACGAGCTTGCACTACGCGATACCATTTTTCTGTTACCCATAACAAAACCGGATTACTATGGTTTTTTGGAGAAATTCAAGACCGAAACTACTTGACACTACCCGAACCTATTGTTATACTCACTAGAGTAAAGCTAATGGGGCGTCGCCAAGCGGTAAGGCAGCGGGTTTTGGTCTCGCCATTCCTAGGTTCGAATCCTAGCGCCCCAGTTTATTAAGTTTAAAACTATATATTTTGTGAATCCTACCCTTTATCAGAATATAAAGGTATTTGTTTGTTAATTTTTATAGATGCTGCAAGCCGTTGTTAATATCTAAATTAGGATTTAGGCAAATAAACCCGGTTTCTACGGAAAATCTGGGTTTTTACAATCAGATATCGACGAAGTAACCGGGTTTCTGGCTTCACACGTAAGTCCTGTTAATATATCTAGATATTGGATATAAACTTATGTAACAAGATTAACCTTAGCTTTAAGTAAACTATATTTTCTACATATATTCTTTAAACAATCTTTGTAATATATGTAAATCATCATGTGTAAAATAAAAGATTTGGAGGAATAATAAATACCAATTATTAAGGCGATCGCGCTGGCATTTACATATTATAGGAAGCATTCGTCAATTACTCAGTTCTCAGTTCAATAACCAAATAATTGAAACATCTACGGGGGAAGGATTGGAGTTAAAGTTATTTACTTGACAAATTGAGCTGTTGTGATGAAAAAAGCAAGTAAATTTATTGACCCCAGATTTTGTCCGGAAAAATTTCTGTGATATGAGTAATAATACATTGAGGTAAATTTCGGTAAAATTGCTGTATTTATCAGGAATAAAGGGTCTGATGTTCGGAATTTACGGAAATAAATTTATCCTAACGTAGTGAAAACTAAATCTGAAAATTTTCAAAAACTAATCAAAATTTAATTATAATTTATTATAGATGTAAATGAATCAACAAACATAAACTACGTAATGTTACTGTATAGACAGTGCATCGCGAGCAGTTGGCTGACATCTTCAATACTTCAAGCAGGGTAGTGTATCTGTTAGATAGGTTTTTAACAACCTTTGAGGAAAGCTTGGAGATAGTCTGGAGTGTAAATTTTGTTCACTTAAGAAAGAAGTTGGTGCATCGGTATTGTAAAGCCCAAAGGGAAAACCAAACTAAATAGTGCCTTTCAGGAATGAAAGCGAAAAATTACGTAAGTAATACAAGCAATTAAAATTTACTATGACTATGCTGAAGTCAGAAAAAAATCCTTACCTCTTTTCTCAAGCAGGTACCCCTTTAAATAATGATGTTGAAGAAGGTGGATTGAATTTAGGACAAGTCGGAGCAGCTTTACGACGTAGAGCATTATTAATTGTTGGTGTCACGGGAGTAGTAACAACTGCTGCGGTATTGAAAGCAGAGTCAGAACCTCCGATATATCAAGGTCAATTTGATATTTTAACTCAACCAGTGACCGGAGAAGGTAAAGCGATCGCCAACATTCCTCAAACTTTGGGTTCTAGAGATGCGATCGCACCTCCGGAGACAGAAAAAGATGTAGCGACAACCATTCAAGTTTTAAGAAGTCCGTTAATATTAAATCCAGTTGTAGAAAAACTTCAGACGAAATATCCAAATCTGGAATACGAATCATTTGTTAAAGGTTTGGTTATTGGCTCGAAACAAAAAGATATTTTAACGGTAGGATATGTAGCCGGAGATCAGCAGCTTGTTAGCGATGTCTTAAAGGAAATTGCTGATGCTTATCTAAACTATAGCTTGAAGGAACGTCAGCAAGATATCGATCAGGCTATTAATTTTGTTCAGGGACGAATCACCAGCGGTGGGTTAAGACAGCGAGTTGAAGAGTTACAAAATAAACTCCGAACCCTTAGAAGTGTAAATAATTTAATTGAACCCGCACAACAATCTCAACAAGTATCCTCTCAAATTGCCAGTTTTACCCAACAGCAATTAGAAAACCGGGTACAATACGAGCAAATGCTAGCTCAATATCAAGAGTTACAAAAGGAGTTGGCGCAACAGCCAGGAGAGCGGGTAGGGAATTCCATACTCAGCGAAAACCCTCGTTATCAGAAAATTCTCGACGAAATTCAGAAAATTCAGATTGAGACTCAAAGCCAGTCTGCTGTATTTACAGATAATAATCCGACGATACAGGCTTTACAGCAAAAGACAACTAACTTGATTCCCATGCTGAATGCAGAGGAACAGAGAGTCCAAAACGAATTTCAAAATCGCATCCAAACATTACAAGCTCGCGATTTATCTTTATCTGATAAAATAAATCAACTGAATGCAGAGTTGAGAAATTTGGCAACAGTCACCCGCGATTACGAAAATATCCAGCGGGAATTACAGATTGCTACAGAAGGATTAAACCAGTTTTTAAGCAAGCAGCAAGCTTTGGAAATTGAAAAGTCTCAGAAACAGCAGCCTTGGAGATTATTAGATCCTCAACTGACTAAAGTTGAACAACCCGAAGCTATTTCCCAGAGTGCTATAAGAAACTTAGGTTTGGGTGGAGCTTTGGGTTTGCTTTTGGGTGTTGGTGCTGCTTTGGTTATAGACAAGTTGAGCAATGTTTACTATACTTCTAAAGATTTGAAAGAAACTACCAGATTACCGTTATTAGGAGTAGTTCCTTTCAGTAAAGAACTTGCTGCTAGTGCCAAGCAAGATGCACAACTTGGTCGGGTTCATCAAGCAACTCGTGCGGCATTTTTTGAAGTTTTTCGTTCTCTCTACACCAATATTCTGCTTTTGGGTTCGGATACACCGATTCGTTCACTTGTGGTTAGTTCGGCGACACCGGAAGACGGTAAAACTACGGTGGCTATTCAGTTGGCTTTAGCAGCAGCAGCAATGGGACAACGGGTATTATTAGTAGATGCAAATCTTCGCTGTCCGACTATACATCAGCGGGTGGGATTAATGAATATTCAAGGGTTAACCGATGTTATTTCCTCTGAACTGGAATGGAGCAATATCATAGAGCGATCGCCACTTGAAGATAATTTGTATGTGATGGCAGCAGGTCCCATCCCACCGGATTCTACCAGATTACTCGCTTCTGTAAAAATGCAGGATTTGATGAACGAGTTGCATAATAGTTTCGACTTAGTGATTTACGATACTACGCCCATAGTTGGTTTTGCTGATGCTAATTTGTTAGCTGCTAATACTAATGGTGTGATGTTAGTAGCTGGATTGGGTAAATTGAAGCGTACCGCATTCGCTCAAGCCTTAGAAGAAATTCAAGTATCTGGTACTGCGATTTTAGGGTTGGTAGCGAATAAGTCTAAGGAATCAACAGCGATTTCTCAAAGCAATTATCAACAATATTACAAGATGAGTGTCGGAAGAGTAGGGGAAGATGATTTAGTTGAGTCTAAAAATTCCTCTTCAATAAGTAAAATTAAATTACATTAAAAATTCTAGAGACGTAGCAGTGCTACGTCTGTTATCGATCAAGTTATACCAAGCTAATTATCTGGAGATTTCAAAGCTTGATCTAGTACCTGACGAGCTTCTTCTGCTTTTTCTCGAGCTTCTTTATAGCGTAGATTAGCTTGAGCAAAATTTTTCAGAGATTTAAAACCTTCTTTGAGGTGAGAAATTTCTTCCTCACTGACGGATTGATCTGAAAACAAGATATCAACTAATTTACGAACTTCCAAAGCTTCGCTACGTGTTTCTTGAACTTTCAACTTCAGAGTTGCGAGATTACTCAGAAGTTGAACTGCTTCTATAATTGTATCTTCTCCGCTAGCAGTATCCATTGATGCTTCTTTTACTTCAATTAATTGCTGAGGACCAAATCCTTCTTCGAGTTGGGTGGGTAAATCACCAGCTTCCATAATTTCCATCAGCTTATCCATTGCTTTTTCACGAGCTTTGTTGGAATCTTTGCCAGGAACTGTTAGGATGATTTCTGGACTTTGAACAATAGTATAACGAACCATATTTAGGCAGAAGTATTGCCGATAAATCAAACCAAGTTATTAATTTTAACTTAAAATGTGTCTAGATTATCATTTATTGTTTTTTTCATTAAATAAAAAATGCCAAAAATCGGGTATTGTTTTCGTATTTACTAAAAAATGTAAATAAATATAATTTATCTCAAATTTGTTAGCATCGGAATTATATGTTTGAACGCAGAGAGGCGCAAAGGTTCACGCAGAGGGACACAAAGTTTTTTGAAATTGGGTGTACGGCTGAGAAAATTAGGAATGGATAGTAAAGTGAGTAACTTGTCAATGGTTTAGAAAATAAATATCACGGATTATTTTTTTTTGCTAAGTCTATAATCAGATTAAGCCATTGTTCGAGATTATCATTGACAAACATATTTTCTGATAATTCGACTCCTTCAGCACCGATATTAGTAGAAATCACCGGCAATCCTGCTGCCAGCATTTCTAAGGTTTTAAGTTTGATGCCCGCACCTTGAAGTAAGGGTACAATTCCGATTTGTGCTTTTTCAAAATAGGGAGTAGGGTCTTCTACAAATCCGGTTACTATTATTATATTATTATTATTATTATTATTAATATTATTTTGCAGGTTGATAATTTTTCCAGAAGGATTGGAACCGACAACATACAGTTTGTATTCTGAGTCGATTTTGAGCAGTTTAATAAAGCATTTTTGCGTAAAATGGATTACTGCTTGTTCATTTTCAGGTCGATTCATTGCAGCCCAAAATAACAAGCTTTTTTTCTCAATTTTATCAGGATTACGTTTAATTTTAGAGATAAAAGAACTAAGTTGAGGAGGTTTAATGATAATTTTATTTTCTGGAATACTAAATAAAGAAGTGAGAATATCGCGGTCTTTTTTGGATAAAACCCATAATTGATTTACATTAGAATAAAGCTTTTTTTCAAATTTGAATAATCTGGCTACTTCGACACCTAAAATAAAATTAGTTTCGGACTTTCTTAAAAAAGATTGAGTGACAATATCGTGTATATTGATTACCGTTCGAGTATAATTAGAGTTAATCAGTGGTTTAATCAAATCAAGATAAACCGCAGCGTGAGAATATTCAAAATGAATTGAATCATAAGTGTTTTTTTCTAGTAACTCTTGAATTTTATCAGCTACATTTGTTTGATAACGAGTAGAAAATTTAAACGGAATAGATAAATTAGTTAAACAGCTAATAATTTTATCCGATTTTGTCAGGGGATAGAGAAAAAGGTGATTTCTGTATTTATCTAATAAATCTGTAGCAGCCTTAATTTCAGCTTTATTTGCGATAACAACAACATCAACATCAACACTTGTATTATTATGATAACGATATTCCTCTAAATGATTTAAAGCTATCTTTTGTCCAGCTTGAGGATATAAATTAGTAGGAGCATGGGCAGAAATAAATAATATTTTAGACATTTAAGAAATTTTAATAACTGTCAACTGTCATTGGTAATGGGTAATTGGTAATGGGTAATGGGTAATGGGTAATTGTCCACTGTCAACTGTCCAAAGATTACCATTTACCATATTCAGATACAGATGTTTTTGTAAATTGTTTAGTAAATTGTTGAATAAAATATTTTAATTTACGTGCTGTAGGTGGTTTAAAAATGTATCTCGCTGGCAATGCAAATATTTCGTTGATAATCCATAAGATATAAGCTTTTATGCGTTGTTGTTGAGAAACTTCTGGAAAATTATCAGATGCTTTATTACTGATTTTCCAACATTCTTTGATTAATTTGGCTCTATCCCACGGTAAAGGTGATGAACTCATTCCATTCAGGGAGTAAGCTGCTAAGGGAGTTTCGATAAAATTAAATTTATATCTGTTAATAAATAAACGCAAAATCATATCGTAATCGGCTGCAATTTTGTATTGTAAGTCATATAATCCAGTTGCGATGTAAGCCGATTTTTTAATAAAGCAAGATGGATGATTTAAAGTAAAGCGAATCGATAATTTATTTAAGGTACCAGGAATAAAAGTAGCAATATATTCACTCTGGTAATAATTCTTGATGGGTGAATATAATATCTCGATATCTGGATGTTGCTCAAATTGTTGTTCTACTGTTTTGATAGCATTTTCAAGGTACCAATCATCCGAATTTATAATACCGATAATTTCTCCTGTCGCGAGTTTAATTCCTTTATTCATGGCATCGTAAGCACCCAAATCTGGTTCTGATACAAATATATTTATATTCTCAGCATATTTGTTGATGATTTCGCAAGTTTTATCAGTAGAGCCTCCATCAATTACAATATATTCAACGATGGATATTCTTTGTTGATTAATCACGCTAATAATTGTTTTTTCAATAGTTTTTTCGGAATTAAAACTTGGTGTTATTATCGATATTTTTGGCTGCATTTTTTGTTTGGTTTCCTGTTATGAATACTCCGGATGATTACTCCTGTTTTCGTTAAAAGATGACTGAAAAAAAAACCGCAGAGACAAGACAGTGCGTTGCGGGGGTTCCCCCCGTTGTAGCAACTGTCGTGCAAATAACGCAAAGGAAAGAGATAAAGAGAAATTGACTTTATTATCTTCAACTGACTTTATTATCTTCAACTGACATTGCTAAAATACTGACAAAAAGTAGGGGAGCAAGCCCTTGAAGTCCGCTATGTAAGAATAAACAGAAAAATAAATAGGGAAAAATAAATTTATAATTATTAGGAGTATAATATCCACAAACGACTTTTAAAAATGCACAAAAGTAAAGAAATCCCAAGGGGATACCGATATAGGCAATTACCTCTAAAAATGAATTATGAATTAAAGAACCAACCCTTTTGAATGCTTCATTATATCCATCTGCATAACCTTTTAAAGCAAGAGTTAAATCGTTTTGATAAGATGTTACTAAAAATCTGTTAGCTTCAAATCTGGCTAAATTAGATGTATCATTAAAAGAAAATAAACGGCTTGCACTTGTATCGTATGTATATCCTATTTGTACGAAGTTTAAAAAGTACTCTCCAATTAAATATCCTACCAAATTTGAAAAAATAAAGAATACAGTAAAGTTGATTTTTTTGGCGATTTTAAGAAATTGATGTTCCCATACAATTATTATCAAATAAATTAGTAAACTCAGAAAATAATTTCTGCTCAAAAACAATACGGTAGAGATTAAGGATAAAATAATTCCTGGTTTAAATTTAGCTTTCCAACAAACGAAAAAAAACAACAGCATAAATAAACCGGATACGTTCGGGTCTCCATTACTTAATGATATTCTAGAACTACCATCAAACTCTACTCTTCTAAAAAATATCATTTGGTAGATTAGAGCAACAGTTGTTAACCAACATAATCCAATTAAATAGTTTCTTTTAATGCGTATTTGGGGACAACCGCTAAAACCAATCAGCATTAAACAAATTGGTAAACTATATCGAAATAAATGATATGTGGAAAAGTTAATAAAGGTAATAATTAAAATTGAGCATACAAGTATAATATCTGTAATTAGTATTTGAGTTTTATTAAACAAAAGTTGCACTATTAGAATCATTGCCAGTAAAGGCAAAAATATTCTAGCGTGAGGAAGTTCTACATTATAAGGTAAAAGATATAAAATTAATATATTGTAAAAAATCAGCGCATAATAAAAGTAGTTTGTTTCTGATTTTTGCATATTTACTTTCATATTCACGGATATATAGGGAATGGGTAATTGGTAATGGGTAATGGGTAATAGGGAATAGGGAAGAAATAATCTTATTAAATTATTCTCAACTTTTTTGGGATAAATTTAGGATAGAAGGAAATAAATAAATAAATAAATAAATATATTTTAAGTATGAACTACTTCATCAAAAAGCTGAGAGTAACGTCGTGCTTGTAATTCAATTTTGAATTCTTTTTCTACTTTTTCACGAGCGCGATCGCGAATTTTTTCTGTGGTATTATTTGATAATATCCAAGCAATACCTTGAGCTAAACTCTCAACATCTTTATCTTGAGCTAAATAACCGTTAGCTTGATGCTCAATCATATCTGACATTCCTCCAATATTAAACGCAACACATGGAGTACCACAAGCTAAAGCTTCCATTACGGTATTCGGTAAATTATCTTGAATTGAAGCCGCAACAAATACGTCTGCTGCGGCATAAACTAAGGCTAAAGATATATCATCATGAAGATTCCCCATATAATGACAGTTAAAATCACCGTTCTTTTTTTCGTCAGGTTGTAAGGAACCGAAAAAAACTAATTCTATCTGATTTGTGTAACCAGAAGAGCTTAAATTTTGTAACGCTTTCTCAAGTAAATGGATTCCTTTTCTGTAACTATTTGTAGCAGCACCCGATAAAATTAATTGTTTATCCAAGGGAAGATTCAACCATTTTCTCGCTAATTTTTTGTCAATTGGTTTATATTTTTGGATATCAATACCGTTGGGAATTACTTTTATAGGATAATTTTTTAATAGATAGCTCCTCCGTGCAACTTTAGCTAACCAATGACTGGGAGTAACGATTGTTAAATCAAGATTTTGCCATGATGCAGCTTTACGTTTCCATACCCAACGAGATAAATCTTGTTCTTTGTTAGAGTGAAGTTGAACACAGGCACCGCAAGATTTTGTATAGCGATCGCAATCTAAACTATATTGACAACCTCCGGTAAATGCCCACATATCATGTAAAGTCCAAATTAATGGTTGTTTAAATTTGGCAATACTTTCAATTTTAAGATAACCACAAGTCCAATGGATATTAATTACGTCTGGAGACAGATGTTTAATTTTAGAATCAATGAAATCTGGAAACCATTGCGTCGAAAAAGTTCCGTAATCGTGTTTTGGATAAAATTTTAATGGTAAATTATCTAAAGTGGGTCGCATTTGATTAAGCCACTTTTCTAATTTATTTGCAGATCCAATCACGGTATTATCACTACTCATTTTATATTGAACCAACATTTGAGACCTAATATTTATATCCTTTAGTCCATTATGCAACCGAAATGCTGCACGAGCTGCTCCACCACTAATATCAAAAGTACTCAGGATTAAAGGATTCATTATCAGTTATCAGTTATCAGTTATCAGTCAAGCTCTAAGCTATATTAATAAATATCAGCAATTATCTATCTAAAATTCTCCTCATCTTCCTTGTACCCTATTTCTTACTCTCTTTTTTAAAGTTTTTTAGAACAAAAAGCATAACTGTCAAATATTCCATAACGTTTATCTACATAATTAGAAAAATCAACTGTGGTTTGAAAACCCATTTTTTCTAAAAGTTCAAAAATATCAATTCCAAATGTTCTGTATGCTAAAATTTTACCGCGAATTTTGTCACCGTGATACTCTGGGGGTAATAGATGAATATCTTCATTTCCTGAAGTGTCAACTCTAACTAAAGTCGGTTTATCGAAAAAGCAGGGAACTGTAAAAATATGATATCCACCTTTTTTTAAAACACGATATACCTCTTGAAACGCTTTTTTATAATTTCTGATATGTTCAAATACATCTTCTGTAATTACTATATCGAAATTTTCATCAGCGAAAGTTAAATTTTCTATATCTTGACAAAAAACTTTTTCTTGAATTTCTTTACCTGGTTGAACATCTGGTATATAACTAGAACAGCAATAGGATTTTAAATTATGCAATTTTTTATAAAAAGCATCATTCACATCAGCGTTATAAATCCTTAAATTATTTAACTGCTGATTTGATGAAACCTCAGCTAAACTAGATATTTTTGGATTAATTTTGTCAATTAATAATTTAGCAACGTGTCTTTTTCGAGATGAACTTTTACAAACAGGACAGTACATATTATTCCGCACTGTATTAACATCAATACAAATGAAAATAGTAGAGCTACCACAAATATTGCATTTCCCCAGTTGATGATATCCTAAGTTTTTAACTGCAAGTGCTGCTGCTTTACTTACTTTCATGATTCACCTTGATAACTGTTAACTGTTCACTGTTAACTGTTCACTGATTTCCATGCTCCTATAATACCCGGAACAACATTAAGATTAAGATAATCCTGTTGTGATGAACTGATTTTTATGACTTCGGTTAAACTCCAAGGAAATCTACCGATAAGGCTCATATCACCTTGAAGAACATTGAATAACTGCGGTAATTTACTTACAATATCCAAATTAATTTTTCTCAAGTTAGCACCGAATTTATAAATACAAAATAATTTACCCTGTTTACCCACACACCACTGTTTTTGCAATATCGGTTCCTTAAAATAAACACGGGTTAATATGGCGATCGCCATCAAAATAGGCATAAATATAATTAGTAATATCAAGGCTCCTAAAAAATCACCGCATCGCTTTATCAACCGATTCAGATGATTAAACTTGTGATTATGATTAAAATGTTGATCTAATTTTTCTTGCTGAGATAAACGCAAAAATACTGTTTTTCCACATCTTCTGCATTGATTAGCCCACATTTTAATTTGCTCTAATTCAATCTGCGAATCTATTTCTACTATTGTCGCTGGAGAAAATTGCAACCAGTCTGCTAAAAATGTTTCGCTTCTATTAGAAAGCAAATGCATCTGTGAAGGTTTACAAGTTCGTTTAACTATAAGTTTTTCATTTTTCAGCTTGATTTTATAACCAAAGTTATAGTTACAATCATTAGCCTCGTTATCATTCCAAACATTAGCAGAAGTTTCTAAATTAGGATATGATACTAAATTTACTGATGTTGACCTTTGCTTCTGAATCATCGCTAAGAATCAGTAACCATTGTTAATAAATCATTGGATAATAGGTAAAATTAAATCTGTGACGCGAGTGTTAAATTATCTGTTATTTGGAAATTTTTTGAGATTTTATTTTAATATCCTCGACAGCATCTAATTTTTCAAAAACACATTGTAGTGGATACTGAATAGTTGTTTTCTATACAGAGGGGTGTGCGAGCCGCACTACAAATTCAAATCCAGTTTCCACAATTGTTTTTTAAGTTTTATATCCTTTTTTTATCACTATTTTCCAAGTCACGAACCACTGTTGCGATATTCAACAGCAATCAGAATTATTCGACACTTTTCAGTATTTATGACTACTATTTTATTTTAACTTCATAAAAACTTAAACCAATCATAAGTTTATTTACTTAATTAAGTCAACTCGCGAACAGTGAAATTTTGATCATCTTTACAAAAATTTTAATCTTTTTTTTGGTAGACAATGTTAAAATTAGAGGATTTTACTTAGGGTAATAAGTAATATAAAAGACATTCTGCTGAAAATATGGTTGCAGTAAAATATTTTGATGTTAATTGAGCAACTTTAACAAATACAGGCTTTGTAGGTGATTAATTTCGATAAATTGCCGAGTTGAATCAAATCATCTATTTCTGCTTGATTAGCTTTGAAAGACAAGTATTAAGCTTAAAATGCTGATATTAATCGCTGCTTACTAACAGTAATAAAAGTGAAGGTATAAATTTTGATTTTTTAGGATTTGGTCGTTAATTTTTGATTATTTAAGAAAAATTCATCTAAAAATAACGTTGTCAATTGCTATCACCTAGTGCAAGCTCGTTGCTATCGCGATATCTGGCAATAGCATCTTATATATATTGAATGTATCGAATATTGTCTGTGGACAAAAAAAGAACTAGCACAACGTCAAGATTTACATGAGTAATGCATAGCTGATTATATTGTTATTTCCATTGTAATCACAATTATTGGAACAGCTTGCGTGGAGAATCTACAACTTTTGGGGGATGCTAGATATACACAACTTGCATTGTAATTTAATACTAAACTGTTTTACTTCGTAAAAAGACAAAAGCTGAAAAATACGCAAAATAGGTTAGAATTTTGACTCAAGCTGTAATTGAGGATTAAATAATTGTACATAGGAGTGATCAAATTGATCTAGTCAAAAAAAGTAAAAATTACTGAATAGGTTGTAACTAGCTGCATCGTCTGGATGCAGATGCAGGTGTGTTTACCATGACAACAAAAAGTGATATAGCTTTTGTAATTGTTTCTTATAATTCCGCCGATACTTTAAGGGGTGCGATTGAATCTTGTATACAAGCGGTCGAGGAAATTTACCCAGAAAGAGGTACAGTTATCGTGTATGATAATGCCTCGAAAGATAAATGTCCGCAAATCCTGGATGATTTTACCCGACGATATCCAGAAATATTTGTGGGAAAAAAAGGAGAGCGAAACTTAGGTTTTGGTGCTGCAAATAATAGAGCTGTCGCTGCTTTACCAAGTAAGGTTTATGTTTTAGTTAATCCTGATGTAACATTCAAACCCAAAATAATTACTCAATTAAAAGCAACTTTAAATTCCGCTCTCGATATTGCAATTGTTTGTCCTAAGTTACTTTATCTTGACAAATCGGTTCAACCTTCAATTAGGAGATTTCCGACATTTAATTTTTTGTTATTAAAGTATTTATTAGGCGAAAAAATCCAAAATTTACTATATCCCTTTGATTATTATTATGCCTGTATGCCTCCTCCCAAAAAAACTGTAGAAATTAATTGGGCTATTGGGGCTTTCATGATGGTATCAGGCAAATATGTAGAACGATATGGGTTGTTTGATGAACGCTTTTTCTTGTATTTTGAAGATGTAAGTTTGTGTGTAGATGCTTGGCAAAATGGGTACAGAGTTTTATTTCAACCTTCTGTATCTGCACTGCATTTATATCAACGTTCTAGTACCCGTTCTAAGTTCAATTACCTGACTTTAATACATATGATTTCTGCTTTGAAATTTTTTGCTAAATATAGACGTTATCAAAAATATTGGCAGTTGATTGCTTTAATTTTGGAATTGAATTTAAAAATCCAAAATATTTGGCGTTTTGTGATTTTATCCAGAATAAAGAGATTACAACAACCGTAAAATAAACACTCTAAAGCAGGGAATAGGGAGTAGGAAACAGTGATAAAAAGTAATATTAATCAGGATTCTAAACTTTTTAGCAATATATCATTTATCATACTAGTGTTTAACCAAGTGAATTATCAGGGGTACTTGACCAACTATCATTTGATATCATGTCCGGATGATTCGTTATTATTCCCTGTTGACTGTTAACAGTTCCCTACTCCCTTCTTCCTACTCCCTTCTTCCTATTTAATATATCTATGTACGTGAAGCTGCCTTTTTTTATTAAAAAAATTCTTAAAACTAACATTTTATGGCAAGAAAATCATTTGATTGTCAAAGCATTTAAGCCATTTTATCGTACAGCGATTATAGCCGTATTTTTGACAATCTTAGCTGCGGTTTTAGAAGCAATGGGTATTGGTTTGATAGCATCTTTATTACAAGGATTAACTAATCCCGAACGCTCTCCATTACAAACTGGTATTGAATGGTTTGATGTTGGTATTTTAGGAACTCAAGCTGTTGCTCAAGAACGTATTTGGCGGATATCTGGTTTAATATTATTTACTGTTTGGCTAAGAGCCGTTTTTAGCTATTTAGGACGTTATTGCGCTAAATTATGCGAAATTGGATTAGTAGATACTCTCCGCAAACGAATATTTGAGCAATTTGAAAGCTTTAGTCTTTCCTACTATATTCAAAAACGTTCCGGAGAATTAATAAATACTTTTTCTGCTGAAGTTAGTCATCTGAGTTTTGCTTTTAACGAACTGATTAATTTTGTCACCAAAAGCTGCATTATCATCGCTTACACTTGTGTCATGTTCGTGATTTCTTGGCAATTAACTTTAGTTACAGTATTTCTTTTTAGTTTACTCGCAGTAGCAGCATCAAATTGGATTCGTAGAGTGCGTCAAGCAAGTTTTGCAATGACATCTGCTGGGGGAGAATTAGCAGCAAAAACCACAGAATTTGTCAGCGGTATTCGTACTGTACAAGCATTTTGGACTCAAGAATTTGAACGCAAACGTTTTGATCGAGTAGCGAAAAATTTTGCCAATGCTTGGTTAAAGGCTAGTACTATTAGCGGACTTTTACAACCGTTAATTGAAGCGGTAGCTACGACAATTTTGGTGACAATGATTTTGGTAGCGGTTTCAACTTTGATATCAAATGGAAGTCTTAATGTAGTCTCTCTGCTGGCTTTTTTGTTTGCTTTATTCCGCTTGCTACCAATTATTGCTCATATGAATAGTTCTTGGGGTTTAATTGCGATGCATTCTGGAGCTTTAAGGTCTGTTGAAGAACTTTTAAGAACTGATAATAAAGCTTATTTAATCGATGGTCATCATCATTTTCCCGGTTTAAACCAAGCCATAGAAATAGTTAACCTTAATTTTGCTTACAGTGATCAAAAATTAGTACTCCACAATATTAATTTAACCATCCAACGCGGTCAGATGGTAGCCTTAGTTGGTGCTAGTGGTTCTGGTAAAACAACTTTAGCTGATTTATTGGTACGTTTTTACGACCCTACTTCCGGTAAAATATTAATCGATGGAGTTGACTTACGCCAATACAGTCTTGGTTCCCTACGTCGTAATATGGCATTAGTCAGTCAGGATACCTTTATATTTAACACCTCAGTGCGAGAAAATATCGCTTATGGGTTAGAGAATATTGACGATGAAACGATTATAGAAGCAGCCAGAGGTGCCAATGCCTATGAATTTATTTTAGAATTACCCCAAGGATTCGATACCAAACTTGGCGATCGCGGTTTACGATTATCTGGAGGACAAAGACAGAGAATTGCCATCGCACGAGCATTATTACGCAATCCACAGATTTTAATTTTAGATGAAGCAACTAGCGCTCTCGACTCGGTGAGCGAACGTTTAGTACAGCAGTCCTTAGAAAAATTAGCTCAAGGAAGAACTGCGATCGCGATTGCTCATCGACTTTCTACTATTTATAAAGCCGATAAAGTTATCGTACTCGAATCCGGACGCATTGTCGAACAAGGAACTTATCAAGAATTATTAAACCTCAAAGGTAAACTTTGGAAATATCATCAAACACAGAATCAGTTATCAGTTAACAGTTAACAGTTATCAGTTACCAATTACCCATTACCAATTACCAATTAAAAATGAAAGTCGCAATTTGGGGTTCTTACAATTATGGTAATTATGGTGACGATATTATGGCAATTCAATTTGCTAAATATCTCAAAAGTTTAGATGTTAAACCTGTAGTTTATCGCTTGGATAAAAATTTAGCACAACGCTATCAACTTCAAACCACCGATTCATTAGATGAACTTCTTAATGATGCCAAATTTTGCATTATAGGTGGAGGAGGATTTCTTGTAGAAAACTTTTCCGCACCCTTTGAAACAGATTTTCGTCGCTTATACCAAGTTAGCATCGAGAAAAATTGTCCCGTATATCCAATTTCCATCGGTGGAGAAGGATTCGGAGCAAATGCAACGCTTTCATATTGGAGACGAGAATTTTTTCAAGGTGATATGCACCAATCCTGTACTGTCAGATTAGAATCAGATCAAGCTCTCATTAATCAGTTTGGCAAACAAGTTTTTTATTATCCTGATGTACTACTTTTAGTCTCAGATTTTTGGCAAATTCCCGCTCAAAATAAGCAAGGTAATCGAATCAACGTAGGGATAAATATTCCGAAAACTTTACAGTGTCAATGGCTAACCTTTCAACTTAAACTTATCGCATCTATCAGAAGAGATATTGTTTTCCATTTTATCAAAACTTATTTACCATCATCGCCAATAAATAGCGAGTTAGTACCCAAACAACAATCGAATAATATCAGATATCATATGTATACAGACCCCCAGTCAACCCTGGAATTTCTTGCTTCCCTTGATTTAGTTGTCTCCTACAAACTGCATCTCGGATTAACTGCACTTGCATTAGGAACACCCTTTTACAGTTTAGGTGGTTCTGGTAAAGCAAAAGCCTTTCTCAACAGCATTGGAGCCGATTTCGCAGCTTGGTCTCCCGCCGATAAACGATTTAAAATTGCGGCATTTTTGTCCAATCCCCAAAATATTCTTCAAGCGAAAAATAAATTTAATTTTACTATAATAGATAAACTAAGAAAAAATAGTCGGGGACACTTAGATTTTTTAAGCGAACTTGTAAAAAATGTTAGTTCTTCTTTTAGTTAATTTAATAGATTCAAGATGCAAATTATTGACTTATAGAGTGTGTTTGAGCAATATAAAATTATTTAATTTAATTTCATTTAATTTAAATTAATTAAATTGTATTTAGATAAAAGTCAAAGGAAACATTGAATACACGAATTGAATTTTCAATTAATTTTCAATTAATTATAAATTAATTTTAAATACTTAGTCGCAAGTAATTAGTTTCAGATTTATCGAGGTAATCATGAGTTGTAAACATTTACAGATGATAAAATACTGTTTTTAACAGCTTTTTAACAAATTATTGAACTGTATAAAAAAGTCAGTTTTTGGCATAAATTAACATAAATTAGTGTTTCGATTTGAGAGGTTTATTGTGGTGGTTGACACTGGTCTCGACAACGGTCAAATGGTAATTGACAGACCACAAGAAGCTGTTAGTATTAGACAGCTATCTATCATATTGTATCGCCGACGCTGGCTAATTTTAGGTGTCGCAGGTATGGTAATTTCCGTTGCTACTTTGATATCCGTAGTAGTAAAACCAACACGTGAAAGCTCAATGCAAATATTAGTTAGTTCTAATATTTATCAAGGGGTAAACAATCCCCATAATCAAAATAGTTTAAACAATGATTTTACTGATTCTAATATTAAAGTTGTAGATTATACGGCTCAATTACAATTAATGCGGAGCAAAAAATTAATTGAAAGAGCGGTGAAATTGTTACGTCCGACATATCCAAATATTACAGTAGAAGATATTAAAGGTCAAAAAGGTCAAAAAGGACCTTTAACAGTGACTCAGATACAAGCAGGAACAGGAGTTAATAAAGTTCCCTCAGAAGTATTTGAAGTATCTTTTAAAGATAAAAACCCAGTTAAAGCCCAGAAAGTACTCGAAGCATTGCAAATAGTTTATCAAGACTTTAATCGAGAACAACAACAAGAACGTTTATCTAAAGGATTAGCTTTCGTCAACGAAAGACTTCCTAAAATAAAACAACAAGTTATTGAATCGGAAACAAACTTAGAAAACTTTCGCCAGAAATACAACATACTTGACCCCCAAATACAAAGTACAATTCTTTTAGAATCTCTGGCTGGAATCAAAAAAGACCTTGATACTACCACAGCCCAGTTGCAAGATGTTGAAGCTCGTTATCGTAATTTAGAGGAAAAACTAGCCGCTTCTCCCCAAAATGCTTTAATATCTTCTCGTCTGAGCCAGTCAACTCGTTATCAATCCCTCTTAGATGAGATTCAAAAGACTGAACTAGCTTTAGCAGAGGAAAGACAAAGGTTTACTGATAATTCTCCCACCGTACAAAAACTTTTAGAACAGCGTCAGAGTCAAATGGCTTTGTTAAGACAAGAAACCGAACGGAGTTTGGGAGATAAAGCAAACCTCACTAACAATACAGCACAACCACTGTTGACAAAAGGACAACTTGCAGGAGTCGATTTAAAGTTAGTCGAAGATTTAGTCAGATTGCAAACAGAAGCTTTAGGTTTGCGAGCAAATCAACAAAGTTTGATGCAGTCGGAAAGTCAGATACGTTTAGAATTAAATAGATATCCCAATTTAATTGCAGAATATAGCCGTTTATTACCGGAAGTAGAAACCAACCGTAAAACCCTCGAAGAACTGATGAACGCACGTCAATCTTTAGCCCTGAAAATTGCTCAAGGTGGATTTGATTGGCAAATACTCGAACAGCCAGAATTAGGAATTAAAACTGGTCGTTCCAGAATGTTAATTTTATTTACAGGTGCAGTAATCGGTCCCATTTTAGGCATTGCCCTAGCTTTAATTTTAGAACTATTGAGCGACACTATTTACAGTCCCCAAGAATTGACCAGGTTTACCAACCTACGTTTACTTGGTAAAATCCCCAAACTCTTGCCACCTCGGGAAACCAAAAAACTTTTTGGTTTACCAATTGGAAAATTGCGATCGCAACACTCGCTGCAAAAACAAAAGTTATACCCTTCATTTTCAGAAGCCATAGCCTATTTACCTTCCCACGAAACCTTAGATATGGCTTACCAAAATATTCAAATATTAAAATATCCGCTCCACTGTCAATCATTAATGATTACTTCAGCAAAAAGCGGTGAAGGGAAATCAATCTCAACCTTGGGATTAGCAGTCAGTGCTGCGAGAATGCATCAACGAGTTTTAGTAATTGATGCCAACCTGCGAAATCCCAGCCTACACACGATGATGGAACTTTCCAACGATTGGGGACTTTCCTTATTATTATTAGAAGAGACAAACACTCCCATATCAGATTACGTCCAACCCGTTCATCCTGCAATCGATGTTTTAACCGCCGGACCAATCCCAGATGATACAGTAAAATTACTTAGCTCCAGGCGTATGAAAGAACTTTTAGATATATTTACCCAAAATTACGATTTAGTATTAATAGATGCTTCTTCAATATTAGAGACCGTAGATGCAAGGATATTAGCGTCCCTATGCAACGGCATCATCATGGTAGCACGCATGGGTAAAATCAAGCAAAGTGAACTAATTCAAGCTACACAAATTCTTCACAACTTAAATTTAGTCGGAATTATCGCCAATGTTGCCACCAAATCTCCAAAATTATATGTGTAAAAAGTCAAAGGTTAATGGCAAGAGGCAACTGTCCACTGTCCACTGTCAACTGTCAACTATTATATAATTATTGCTAGCTTGATAAACCGAATTTTCGGGGAAACTACCGCTCTCCTGTCCGTCAAACAGATATAAATCCTAGAAAACTCAGAAGATTATTATAAATAGCATGAAATTCCGATTAATCTATTCTTCAATATTATCCCAGATGAAAGTACGCCATTGGTGGCTCGGAGTACTGTTGTGGATGATTTTGATTATCCCAGCACAAGCATCGGTAATTATGCGTGTAGCAATTGAGCGTGATGTAGACAAAGTTAAAGTTGGTAGTTCCACCGCTGCAATTGTCAAAGATGGTAGCGGACGTTCTTTAGGGAAATTACCAGGAAGAGAAGCTTACTACGCTCAACCAGTTCCCGGTGGAGTCGCTTTAGACAAATGGACATCAGCTTTGTTTTGGATTGAACCCGAAGGAAAAGGATTTGTTTATATTGGCGATCGCTGGTATCGTGGTAGAACTTTAGTTATTCCCACACAAAAAGGATTAACCGCAGTCAACTGGGTTGATTTAGAAGAATATCTTTACAGCGTTTTAGGTGGAGAAATGGATGCTCGATGGCATCCCGAAGCTTTAAAAGCTCAAGCCATAGCTGCTCGTAGTTACGCTCTTTACAGACGAGAGAGAGAGCAAACAAATCCTCTTTTTGATGTCGGAAGAACTCCCGATAAATGGCAAATTTATAAAGGTGTAATTGCAGAAGATCCCAAAATTTACGCCGCAGTAGACGCAACAGCAGGACAAGTATTAACTCATAATAATCAAATTATTGAATCAGTATTTCATGCTTGTTCTGGAGGACATACCGAAAACGTTGAAGATGTCTGGGGAAGCAGTTTACCTTATTTGCGTGCAGTTCCCGACTTCGACTTGAATACAACCAGTACAAGTAATAGATGTAAATGGCAACAAAGTTTCTCATCTACAGAAATTAGTCAAAAATTTCCTGAAATCGGCTCGGTTCAAGAAATTAAACCTGTAGAACTATCACCTTTTAACAGCGTTAAAAAATTGCAGATTATTGGTGAAAAAGGTATTAAAGAGCTAAAAGGAGAACAAGTTCGTACCACACTTAAGCTCAATAGTACCCGCTTCACCGTCAACAAACAACAAGATGGTACTTTTGTATTAAATGGACTTGGTTGGGGACATGGTTTAGGAATGAGTCAATACGGTGCTAGTTATTTAGCCAATCAAGGCTACAACCATTTACAAATTTTGAATCATTACTACAAAAATGTAGCATTAGCACCGATTGAAGTTAAATAGGTTAAAGGTTAAAGGTGAGGAGTTAGGAGTTAGGAGTTAGGAGTTAGGGGTTAGGAGTTAGGAGTTAGGAGTTAGTAGTTAAAAATCCATCTCCCCATCTCCCCATCCCCCCATCTCC
>NZ_JADEWL010000201.1 GCF_015207665.1 Plectonema cf. radiosum LEGE 06105 | reverse complement strand
GCCAAAGTAGCGATAAAGCTAGGTTTAGAACTTAGTGGAATCAGTAGGGTGTCTTTGATAGCACCATTGAAAGTTCGTTTGTGGACTCTTCAAGAATCCCCCGGCTTCTAGCCGTGGGGAGTATCAACTCAATTGTAAGTGTTGTAAAATTAATCTACAAACGTCGGTTGCTTTAATAGAGTCAGAATTGAGTAATTCAGTTTTTTTACTAATGAATAAAGGTGCAACATCGGGGGTGGGAGGAATGCATCCGTGGGAACCTTTGACTAAAGAAGCATCTAAAGGAATTACATCCATTAAATAGCGAAAACCCAGCTTTTTCTTTAGCAGTTTTGACCCGATTTTAAGTTTAGGAAATTTGAGTTTGGGGTCAACAAATAATTCTACGGGGTCATAACCTGGTTTACGATGAATATCTACGGTTCTGGCAAAGTCTGGAGCGTTTTTATCGTCAAGCCAATAATAATAAGTAAACCATGAATCGGGTTTAGCAACTGCAACTAATTCACCACTACGAGAATGATTCAAATGATGAACTGATTTGCTTGTTTCGTCTAAAATATAGTCAATTCCCTCGATTTCTTCTAACAAACTTCTAACTTGAGGAATATAGTCTGTATCATTGACATAAACATGAGCAATTTGATGGTCTGCTACAGCGAAAGCTTTACTAGCACCAGCATCGAGAAGTTCTCTTCCTTCTTCATCGCGAATAGCTAATAAGCCTTTTGAACGCAATATTCTATTAATATGAATCGGTTGAGAAACGGATGTAATCCCATATTCTGATAATACGATAACAGAAGCATCACGCTGTTCATAAAAATTAATTAAGTCGCCGCATACTGCATCTATTTCTTGTAATTCTTTGGCTATTTTATCTTGGTCTGGACCAAATTTTTGTAAACAGTAATCTAGATGCGGTAGATAAATTAAAGTTAAATTAGGATTGCAATTTTCTTCTACCCATTTTGATGAATTTGCTATCCATTGTGTAGATTCAATCGATGCAGTTGGTCCCCAAAAGTTAAATAGAGGAAATTGACCGAACTTTGCTTGTAATTGATTGCGGAAATTACTTGGTTGAGTGTAAATATCAGGGATTTTTCGACCATCAGCAGGATACATTGGTCGGGGAGTTACTGCATAATCAACTGAGGAGTACATATTGTACCACCAAAACATATTAGCGCAGATAAAAGATGAATCAAATTCCCGTGCTATATCCCATATTTTAGGTGATTGAACTAACTTATTTGATTGTTTCCAAAATTTAGTTTCACACTCATCTCTAAAATACCAACCGTTACCGACAATACCATGTTTGTCGGGCATTTTACCTGTCAAATAAGTTGCTTGTACCGAACAAGTAACCGCAGGTAATACAGGTTCTACCGTCGCAATTTTTCCAAGTTCAGCCCATTGCGAGAGCATTGGTGTATGCTTTCCTATAAGACTTGGTGTTAATCCAACTACGTTAATTACTACTGTTTTATTCATTTATATGTTGGTTGATAGTTGATAGTTATTGGTTGATAGTTATTGGTTGATAGTTGTTGGTTAATAGTTATTGGTTAATAGTTATTGGTTGATAGTTGTTGGTTAATAGTTGTTGGTTGATAGTTGTTGGTTGATAGTTGTTGGTTATTTATCCACTGTCAACTGTCAACTGTCAACTATCTACTAACCACTAACTGTCGAGCATTTGCTGTTTGCAATTTCCACAATACCCATTCATATTCACGCTGAATTGATGCTGCAATATCCACTTTCATGTTATGAGGTAATACTTCCCAGGTGTAGGTTTCAATTTCTAAATGATTACAAATATCGTTATTTTGTAATAATTCAAATACTGTAATAATATCGTCTTGAGTTGATTGTAATACCTGATAATCGTTGATAAATAGCGGTACATGAAAATGAGTCCGCCATTCGCAAGCTGTGGTTTCTTCAATAAAAGGTAAAGCTGTTGCTAAGTCTCGATAACGTTGCAGTTTTCCGTCTGGATAACGAGCAATTACTTGATGTAAATATGTAGATTCGGCAAAAGGCTCTAATCTTTCTTTAACTAAAATTCTTTTGCTTTTATCTTGCGGTAATTCGGCTTTTAATGCTGCACTAATTTGAATCTTTCCAATTTGAATTCCTGCTGCTTGAAATTGTTCAAAAACAGTAACAGGATTTTCATACTCGACAGCAAAATGGCAAGTGTCATAACAAATTCGCACGTGTTCAAGTAACAACACTTCGGCTGCTGCTTGGGGAATTCCCAAATTTTTAGCTAAATATGTTCCACCAATAGGTAATAAGTATTTTGAGAAATATTTTATTACTTCTTCGGAGTTTTCAATCAATCCATCTGGTTCTGGTTCTAAGTTTAAATGCAGTACTTTATCCGTTGCTGCGCGGATACGCACCATTTGCGCTACTACCTGGGCTATATAAATAGTCGCGCTACCAATTAGTTTTGCTTGAGAAAGTTGATTTCCCTCAAACCAAGGTTTATAGGATAAGGGTACTGTGGAAATGCTACCTTCGATTTCGTCGGGTAAAAGTTCGGTAAGAATTTGAGTTAATCGCAAGGTGTAGTCCAAACGCTCTTGTTTAGACCAATCTGGAGCATAAACTTTGTCTTTAACTACTTGTAAATGGAATCCACCATAAGGAAATCCATTCAGTGTAAAGACGTATAAATCATGTTCTTTTAACCACGATTTAAACTGTTCTAAATTCTTTCCTTGCAATAATTCTCTAGATGCAATATCAGCTATTCGCAACCCAATACCAAAAGGTTGATTTGGCGATAGTTTGGCTTTCAGAGATGGAATGTATTGCTTTAAATTAGCAAAAACTTGACTCCAATCTTCACCGGGGTGAATGTTGGTACAGTAGGTAAGATGTAAGTTTTTCGGAGAAATTTTCATGTTTATAGCTGTTTGTCAATTGCTTTGAGCGTAGTACGACTCGACGCGGGTAATAACAGTTTTGCGATTAGCTATATTTTCGCATTAGATAATAATGAAATTGCTTGTTGATATAAAGAAGTTTCTGCTACATGAACCTCAATTTCTTTTCCAATTCTTTGCAAAAGGGTTAAAGTCAATTCTCCACCCAAATGTTCGCGAAATTCGTTTAAGCCTCGAAACAAGCATCTTGGATGTTCTATTTCAGATTCTTCAGTTAATTCGGGAACGTATAAATCAAATCCTAGTATAGTTAAAGTACTCAGTATTTTTTGCCAGTCTGAATGGGGTAACATTCCTTGTAAATAGGAATAAGTGCTATCCAAAGCAATACCAATTGCCACCGCTTCTCCATGACGCAAGCGATAATCAGTTAATTGTTCGAGTTTATGAGCCGCCCAATGTCCAAAATCGAGGGGACGAGAAGAACCCATTTCAAAGGCATCACCGCTACTCGCAATATGTTGTAAATGCAACTGAGCGCATCGGTAAATTACCTGTTGCATTGCTTCCATATCCCGACGTGCTAAAAGTGCAGCATTATCGGAAATAAACTCGAAAAATTCCGCATCTCGAATCAATGCTACTTTCACAGCTTCAGCAATACCCGATCGCCAATCTCGTTCGTCAAGGCTATCAAGAAAATCAAAATCGTTTAAAACAGCGTAAGGTGGTGCAAAGCTTCCTAAAAAGTTCTTTTTACCAAAAGCGTTGATACCGTTTTTAACTCCAACAGCAGAATCATTTTGAGCTAATACTGTAGTAGGAATACGCATAAGGCGAATCCCTCTATGGGCTGTAGCCGCTGCATAGCCGACTAAATCGAGAACAGCACCACCACCGACAGCAATTAAATATGAGTGACGACAGATACCAGCCTTATCAACTAATTGATGAATATCTTCGAGCAAATAAGGATTATTTTTCGCTGCTTCACCACCGGGAACTACTAAGGGCGACTCACACAAAGTTAATATTTCAGAATGGCGATCGCAATATTCACGCAATTGTTCGAGCAACCCGTGTCGATGTTCTAGTAAACCACCATCCACAACTGCCACAACTTTTTTTGGCTTAGCTTCCCCATCTGAAGCAACAACTTGCGCTAACAGTGGATTGTCTAAATCAAAAATACCATTTGTGAAGTGAACCGCATAATTAAAAGTCACTTCAACACGTTGCTGAATTGGTTGTAAGCTAAATTTCGTATTTCTCTTTAGTTCTAATATCATAATTAATAGAAGGTTAAAGGTTAAAGGTTAAAGGTCAAAGGTTTAAGGTTTAAGGTTTAAGGTTTAAGGTTTAAGGTTAAAGGTTAAAGGTCAACTAACTCCTAACTCCTTAAACGCTTCAATAAACGCTTCTTTTGATTGAGAACCACTGATACTTATTTGATTCCCTTGATTGTTAATAATAAAAAACGGGACGCTGTTTATACCTAAATATCGAGCATTATCTGATTCTAAAACAATGGCATTGTAGGCAGTTTTATCATTTAATTGCTGTGATAATTCTGAAATATCCATTCCAGATGATTTAGCAATTGTTACTATTACATCAATATTTCCTAAATTCAAACCATCTTCAAAATAAGCTTTGTAAATTGCTTCTACAACTTGATTTTTAAGATTGGATGGAGCTAATTCAATTAGTCGATGAGAAAGAGTTGTATTAACAGCTAATTGCACGTTTTCAAAATTCAATGCTACACCAGCAGCTTTACCCATCAGCCGCGTGTAATCAAACATTTGCTGCAATTGTTGGGCTGACATTCCTTTTCGCTTTTGCATGAAATCGCGGAATTCATATCCTTCATTAGGAACGGAATTATCTAAAAGAAAAGGATGCCAACTAATATCTAGTTCTTCTTGTTTGGATTGTGAAAGAGCATCAAAAAGATGTTTTTTTCCAATTCGACACCAGGGACATACTGTATCATGAAATATATCTATTTGCATAGTTATTATTTGACAAATATACAATTACTTTAAAAAATTTGTGGTAGCGCTTTAGAGGATGTTTTAAAAGCTTAACCTGGCGACTAGAAGTCGCGCGGCAGTCGCTCATGGGGGAGACCCCCAAGACCGCGCTGCCTTGGCTACACTAACAAAACCCGCCTGCGCGGGTTGTAAATTTCTTAGCCCACCTTACGCTGGACTTTGCTTTTATAGTAGCGGTTTAAACCGCCAGATACTTTAGAGGATGTTTTAAAAGTTTAATACTTAACCTGGCGACTAGAAGTCGCGCGGCAGTCGCTCATGGGGGAGACCCCCAAGACCGCGCTGCCTTGGCTACACTAACAAAACCCGCCTGCACGGGTTGTAAATTTCTTAGCCCACCTTACGCTGGACTTTGCTTTTATAGTAGCGGTTTAAACCACCAGATACTGCTACGAGCCTTATGATTAACATTTATCCTAACTTGATATGAGCCTAAATAATTAAGAGCGTGTTTATAAATAAAATCATGTCATTCTGAGGAACGTTCAGAATCTAGGTTTTGCGGCGTAGTCGAGAGATGCTTCACTACGCTATCGCGGAGTTTACCCTTGAACGAAGTGAAGGGTTCAGCATGACAAATCGCGGTTTTTGCCGAATTTATAAACACCCTCTAAGTCGTAATCAAGATGTTTTCACTACCTTTTTTTTTGTTTTTATTTAGATTTTTTGATGGAGTCAGATTATTATTGATTAGATAATTGTTTACCTGTTCTTGTTCGCTTTTTTCTTCAAAATCTAGAACCTGATTAAAAAAGCTTTGAGTAGATTCAAACTCTCTAATTAATCCTTCTCTATCTTTTTGCTGTACAAGTTTAGCCAAACGACTGTAAGTTTCAGCAAGAGAAACTATCGCTTCACATCTTTCTTCAGTAGCCAACATAATATCCGCACTCAAATGCGAACTTTGAGCAAATAAACGCTTGAGAATATCAATTTCTTGACGATAGGTAGGACTCGACATTGATAAACTACGCTGAATATCGATATTTTCTTCAGCTAAGAATACACCCAAACTAAATCGAGCAAAATGGCGCATTGCTTGAATAACTACCATCATCTTATCGTGTTCTTGAGGTGTAGATTCTACTAACTTACTACCTTTAGCTGCAAAGAAATCTAACAACCATTCAAACTTATCATCATCTCGTCCCGAACATACCACTACAATCTGTTCTGCAAAAGATTTAACTTTGGGACCGAACATCGGATGTAAACCGATTACGGCACCTTTATGATATTCCAACATTGCTTTGAGTGGTTCAGTTTTGATGCTAGTAATATCTGCTATTGCTGTAGTCGGTTTAAGATATTGAGCAGCACGCTGAATTACCTCTACTGTTCGTTCGATGGGGACCGAAATTAATACTAAATCGGCATCACCAAGTAATTCATCCGCACGTAACCAATCTTCGTTTCCAAAAGCGCTAACTTGATGACCAAATGATGAAAGTTCCCTAGCAAAAAACTGCCCCATTTGCCCCCATCCGCCGATGATGGTAATTCGTCGAGATTCACTTTGATTATGTTCGTTAGAAGTCATAAAATATAATTGTTAATTTCTAATTAATGTAGCGATATTAAGACAAAAAAATGTCAGATGCCTTGAAATATACGTGAATTTAACGACTGTTTTAACGTGAAACTATTATTCAATAGACTTCTCATAAATAGCCGTCTCGAAAAGGGAAAGTGTAAGAAAAGTTCATTTTTCTAGGGTGAGAAGTCAGGTTTTTAGGTTAAATATCTGTCAGAAAAGATAATCATCCTAAAACCCGACTTCTTTGTCCAACTCACCTTAAATATTTCAGGAATAGCCGCGATGAACCGCACTAACCCGGGTGAATGTCACAATTTGTCTATGGTAGTTGACGCAACAAGTTCTTTAATCAAGGCGTTCATTTTTATATATTAATATTAATAAATAATTCACATAATCGACTTGATATATTATTATTTTATTGACTTATATTTATTTTTTAGATTACAAAAAAATATTTTATACAAATATAAATATAAATATAAATATAAAGAAAATATCTTACTATCTAAAAAAATGTAGTGGGAGCATCTTGCTCCCTATTATAGCAAATTTAAGTTGAGTCCAATACACTAA
Source organism: Plectonema cf. radiosum LEGE 06105 (assembly GCF_015207665.1). Classification (GTDB taxonomy): domain Bacteria; phylum Cyanobacteriota; class Cyanobacteriia; order Cyanobacteriales; family Nostocaceae; genus Rivularia; species Rivularia radiosa_A. Next base: position 2,625 of record NZ_JADEWL010000201.1, on the reverse strand, counting down.
AACCTCACCCCCTCCCCTCTCCGATGCCTTGGAGAGGGGTTGCTTTGGGCGGGGTGAGGTAAAATTTGTATTGCACCTGAAAACCGCTATAATTTATTACCTAACTTTTAACTCCTAAGCTATCGCGCATTTAATTTGTATTTTTCTAATTTGTATTTTTCTAATTTGTATTTTTCTAGCGGGCAGGCTTGCCCTCGAACAAAGTGAAGGGATGCCCGCACTACAAAACTTGAAGAAAATTTGAATATACAAATTAAACGCTTTTTAGCTTAACTCCCAACTCCCAACTCCCAACTCCTAACTCCTAACTCCTAACTCCTAACTCCCAACTCCTTTTCCATCGCTGGTAATAAACGAGGTACCTTGTAAGAAATAGCTTGAGAGAAAACAACTTCGTAAGAGATTAATGCTTGTTCAAAAGAATAGCGTTCAACAGCAAATTTTCTAGCTTTTTCACCAAGTTTTTTAGTTAATTCAGGATTGCTATATAAACTCATAATTGCAGCAGCTAAATCTGGAGGTGATTCTGGTGCGACAACTACACCACCACCGCTTTGTCTAACTGCACGTGCTGCGGTACCAGAACCCGGAACTGAAGCAATAATTGGGCTTCCTGAAGCTAATAACAAAGGTATTTTAGAAGGCATATTAAACGAAATTACATTACATTTTTGCACAACTAAACCCACATCAGCAGCCGCTAACATTTCCGGTAATCTTTCTCGCGGTTGTAAAGGCAGTAACAAAACATTATCTGCACCACAAGTTAAACAATATTTTTGTAATCTTTTCAAAGCTTTTGATTCACCCGCAATTACAAAAGCAATTTCTGAAATATGACTCAATGATGCTGCTGTTTCAATTACCGTTTCTAAACCTTGAGTTAGAGCAATATTTCCCGAATAAAGTACTACAAATTTATTCTCAAGTTGATGAATATCTTTCCAAATTTTGGCTTTTTGTGGTAAAGGACGAATAAAATTTATATCTACCCAATTAGGAATACAAGCAATCTTATTAATTGGTACTTTCTTATTAACTAAATTTTTTACAAATCCATCAGCAATTACGCTAATAGTATGAGCTTTTTTATAGGCAAATTTTTCTAAAGCTTCCAGAACGCGAATCATGAATTTATTTTGCAATAATCCAGTTTTTATCGCAGCTTCTGGTAATATATCTTGTACATTTAACACTACCGGACAATTATAAAACCAACCCAAGAAAGTCGCAGGTAATGAAACCAACAATGGTGGAACAGTTAAAAGAATAACATCTGGTCTCCAACCATTTATAGCTTGCGGTAAACTTGTGAATACAAAGCTTAATTCTAATAGCAACCTATCAATTAAATTGGGTTTGGATTTAATTCTTAAATAACAACGTTGAACAGTTACACCATTTTTCTCTTCTGTAACATACCACTTACCCCGATATTCTTCATAAATCTCACGCTGGGGATAATTTGGCATTCCTGTAATCACCCGTACCTGATGTCCTTTTTTAACTAATCCTTCCGCAAGTTCAGTCATTAAAGGAGCAATTCCAATGGGTTCGGGATGATAATTATAAGAATAAATTAGAATCTGCATTTATAAATAATTGGTAATTGGTAATTGGTAATAGGTAATTGGTAATTGGTAATTGGGCATAACTATTATTAACTCCTAACTCCTAACTCTTAACTCCTAACTTTTTTATTTTTAAGTGACTGCGAATAAACGTGCTAGCGCCATAGACAAAGGTAATAAACTTAACACGATTAAGCCATAGTTCAAGCCAGTAAAACTACAACTAAGCGTTGCATCTAATACTATAAGGGATAAAACGCCTGAGCGCACTGCTGTACGTATATTCTCGGCGCTTGGTTGACTCACCGCTTTGATGAAAGGCAGTAATACACGCCAACTCAGTAAAATCACGAATGGAACTACTGCTATAAAGTAAGATTTATTTAACCAACCCAGCCCCAAAAGTCCAATAATCACCGCACCCATTAATACTAAAGCTACAATACCCGTACTCCGTTTACCACCATGTACTTCACCTTGGCTAATAGCTGTAATCGCAGCAATGTAAGTAATCGGAATTAAAGCCAAATACCAACTTTCCCTTAACATTGGCGAAAAAATACTTATTCCCAACATTAGATTACCACCGCGACAAATCCCCATATTTAAAGGACCCAAAAACCTGTGGTGTTTTCCGTAAGCATCATAAAGTAAAGCCCCAGCAGCAACCCCAATCGCGATCGCCATACTCAATACCGAAACTTGAGCCGCAGCAACTACACCCACACTCAAAAGTATACTTCCGAAAATAGTTGCTCCTAATAAAGAAGCTCTACCACTAGGAATCGGTCTTTCTGGTCTTTCCTTGGCATCTAATTCCGCATCAAATACATCATTAAATACAACCCCACCACCGTATAAACCAGTAGTAGCTAGAAGTAACCAGACAACAGGTATCGGATTAACCAAAACCGCGAAACCCGCAGATGCAACACCCGCTAACACATCCGCCCAAGCAGTAATAATATTAGCAGGTCGCGTTAATTGTAAATACGCCCAAAGGCGGTTAGTGTTTAAAGTTGCTACATTCATAATTTATGGAAAGGGATGGGGA
>NZ_JADEWL010000200.1 GCF_015207665.1 Plectonema cf. radiosum LEGE 06105 | reverse complement strand
GAGATGGGGAGTAGGGGAGATGGGGAGCAAATAGTTAATAATCCAAAATCCAAAATCCAAAATCCAAAATCCCTTAAGCCTGACGATATCGGTTTTCGTTTGGGACCACGAATTAATGCCATAGGTAGAATCGGCGACCCTCAAATTGTGATAGAATTACTCACCACTGACGATATGGGAATCGCACTCGAACGTGCAATGCAGTGCGAAGCTACTAACACAAGTCGTCAGGAGATGTGCGAGCAAATTGGAAAAGAAGCTATTGAAATTGTAGAAACTGAATATGTTGCTTCTTTAAAAGACGACCGAGTATTAGTTATTGTTCAACCAAACTGGCATCATGGAGTTATTGGGATTGTAGCCTCAAGGTTAGTGGAACGTTATGGAGTTCCGGTGTTTATTGGTACTAATGAAGATGATAAACACATTCGCGGTTCGGCAAGGGGAATTCCCGAATTTAACGTGTTTGAAGCTTTGCAATCTTGCGATGATTTATTAGGTAAATACGGAGGACATAAAGCAGCAGGAGGCTTTTCTTTACCAGTAGAAAATCTGGAATTAGTGCGTCAGCGTTTGAGCGAATTTGCAAATCAATGTCTAGAATTGCAACACCTCAAACCTTTACTTAAAATTGATACTTTAGCCAATCTTGATCAAGTTAATAGAGAACTTTACCAACAAATCAGCGCTTTAGAACCCTGTGGAATTGATAACCCAAATCCAGTATTTTGCACTCAAGAAGTTAAAGTAATTGAACAGCAAATTGTTGGTAAAGGGCATATTAAGTTTACAGTTGCTCAAATTATCGACGGACAACAATATAAAATCAAGGGTATAGCTTGGCGATGGCGCGATTATTTTCCTTTACCACCGCTAGTTGATATTGCTTATAAACTTAAAGAAAACAACTTTAACGGTAATATTAATATTGAGTTGGAACTATTAGGAATTAGGCTGCCAAGCAATTCTCAATTATCTTTTAGTTATCAAAATAAACCCGTTAGAACTACATTTGAATACAATGGTCGCGAGTATATTTGTGGTATTTATAAAAATGGTGATTCAGCAGAATTAAGAATTAAAAGTCCTGAAGAAAAAGTTTTAGCAATTAAATCAGGAGAGGATATTGGTATATTAGGAATTAGTCGCGAACAAGCCGAAAAAGTTGATATTTTTCAATCTCCTTACTACGATATTATCCAAGCTGCTCTAAAAGCTTTAGAATCGGTTAAGTAGATTACTTCGTTCCTGTTAAAAGATTACTGAAAAAAAAACCTTACTAGACACAGAGAACGCATTCGTAAAGAATATAAAGAGAAATAGTTAATTTTCGAGCGGGATAGGAGTAGCGTCAATACGGTTCAGTTAAGGAAAATTGTAGGTTGGGTTGAGGCTCTGCGAAACCCAACAAACCCGCCTTTCGGTTGGGTTGTGCCTTCGGCACACCTACGGTGAACGTTCCTCAACCCAACCTACATATATCAAGGTTTTTGACTTTAACTGAACCGTATTGGGAGTAGCGTTAAAATTGTTGTTATTCTCAGGGAGTAGGGGGGTAATTACAGGTGAATAAAGAAACTATTGATTTTGATCGGAATGCGGCGATTACTGGTAATGAATACGATAATATAGCACCTTTGGCTTTACCTGGTTATGAAGCGATGCATCAAATGGCTTTGGCTTGTTTGCAGGCTAATTTATCTCCGGAAGCTAATATATTAGTTGTCGGTGCTGGTACGGGAATGGAATTAATCAAGTTTGCCCTGGGTAATCCTAAATGGCAAATTTTAGGTGTTGATCCTTCCGAAAAGATGCTTGCTATTGCTCAAGATAAAATACAGCAGCATGATTTATCCGAGCAAATAAAGTTATTTCAAGGATATACCGACAACTTACCAGAAACTTCAATTTACGATGCCGCAACAAGTATTTTAGTCATGCATTTTATTCCTGATGATGGTGGAAAATTGGCATTTTTACAAAGTATTGCTCAGCGAATGAAATCATCTAGTACTTTTATATTAGTTGATGCATTTGGTGAAAAAGGAACAGATAATTTTCAACAAATAGTTGCTGTGATCAAAAAATTTTGGCAACAAACAGGAGTACCAGAAGCGAAACAAATAGAACTTTTAGAAACACTAGAGCAAGGTGTTTATCCAATTTCAGAAACCAGAGTTTTAGAATTATTGGAACAAGCTGGTTTTAGTAAAGTGATTCGGTTTTATACAGGTTTATGGATTGGTGGTTGGATGGCTTTGAAGTAGTTATGGTACGTTGCTACAATCTATCTGTAGAAGTCGGGTTTTTATGAAAATTTATTTATGATTACAGATATTGATTTGAAAAACCCGACTTCTTTCTTGTCGTTTTTATCCGTGATAATTATCTCCAGTAACTTTACCTCGAAAAACGATATAGGAATAAAGATTGTAGAACAACATAATTGGAATTAAAGCACCGATAAATATAATCATAATTACTAATGAACTGGGGTCAGCAGCAGCTTGATAAATGGTAATTTTACTAGGGATAATGTAGGGAAATACAATTAAAGCTAGTCCGATAAATGTGAGAAGGAAAAGCAGTATTGTGATAATAAAAGGCGTTTTTTCTGCTTTTTGATTCAAACTTTTGAGTAATTGCCAAATTAGAAAAATACCGATTAAAGGTATTAAAGCAAAGATATAAACTAAGGGTTTGGAAAGTAAACGAATTCGAGCAGTTTCGTAAATAAAAGGAGTAACACCTGTAATTAAAATTGCTCCAATTAAAGTTGTGATAGCGGCAAGTTTAGCAGTTTTACGGTGAGTTTCTTGTAATTCTCCCTCAGTTTTCCAAACTAAATAAGTCGAACCAATCAAGACATAACCTTGAATTAAAGTTAAAGCGACTAATACTGATGGGATATTCAACCAGTCCCAAGTTGTACCGATAAAATGTCCTTTTTGATCAACTTTGATTCCTGCAAGTACTGCTCCTAAAGCAAATCCTTGTCCCAATGCAGCCAGAAAACTTCCTGTAGCAAAGCAGAGATTCCAAAGGAATTTGCGTTTTGCTTGTTCACGGAATTCAAAAGCAACTCCACGAAAAATAAACCCAAAAACCATGATAAAAATTGGGATATAAAGAGCGCTGAGGATGGTAGCATAAGCCAAGGGAAAGGCACCAAATAAACTGCCTCCCATCAAGACTAACCAAGTTTCATTTGCATCCCAAATATTACTTAAACTGGTCATTAAAATGCCGCGACGTTCCTCAGTTGAGGAAGTTAAGGATAAAATACCGACTCCCAAATCAAAACCATCGAGCATTACGTAAAGAAATAAAAACAGTGCTAAAATTCCGAACCATATCTGTGGTAATAGATAATCTAGTGTTTCCATTAGTTGGCAGTTGATAGTTGACAGTTGACAGTTGACAGTTGATGTTTTAACTACTAACTCCTAACCTCTAACCTCTAACCTTTAACCTCTAACCTTTAACCTCTAACCTCTAACCTCTAACCTCTAACCTCTAACCTCTAACCTTTAACCTCTAACCTTTAACCTGTTATTGTTGTGCTTCAACAGGACGTTCATCGGGGATGAATCTTGCTGGTGTAGTTTCCACTGCGGGTTTTTCTTCTATTCCCGGTACAGGTAAATTAAAATTCGGTCCTCGACGGATGATGCGACTACCGAAATACATTGCAGCTACAAATAAAATACTGTAAACTGTTGCGAAACACAAAAGAGTTGTTAATACATTCCCTGGCGGTATATTTGATACTGCGTCAACTGTACGAATTTGGTTGTATACAGTCCAAGGTTGTCTGCCGACACAACGTACTATCCAACCTGATTCTACTGCTATATAACCCAAAGGTGCGGCGAAAATCCAACCAGCCATTAACCAACTTTGCCCAGTTATATTTTCTGCTGATAACTTTCCGCGTAACCACTGAATTACACTCAAAAACATCAATCCCGCCAAGAAAAAACCGATCGCAATCATGATGCGGAAAGCATAATAAATTAACCCTACCATATGGGGTCTATCTTCCGGTTTCCATGTTTTCAAACCCTGTACAGGTTCCGAAAGTTTTTGTTTAAACTCTAAAATATATCCTAAAGCATTGGGAACAGTAATTTCCCAAGTGTTTTTTTCTGCTTTCTCATCGGGTATTGCTAACATACTCCAATCAGCAGCTTGCCCTGCGGGTGTGGTTTCCCATTGCGCTTCCATTGCTGCTAATTTAGAAGGTTGATAATGATAGACTTGTTCCCCGCTCAAATGTCCCACATAAATTTGTAGAGGTGCAACAATAATTGCAACCGCGATCGCAATTTTTAAAGCAATGGAAAAGAAAGCCGGATTACGCTTGTTAAGAATATACCAAGCACTGATTCCCCCAATCACAAACAGCGAAGTTTCCAAAGTCGCAAGGAACATATGAGAAACACTCACAGCCATAAAAGGATTGAACACAGCTTGGAAATAATCGCTAACTACAAATTCACCATCAATAAAACTTCCTCCTGCGGGAGTTTGTAACCAGGAATTAGCCGATAAAATCCACAAAGTTGACAGATTGGCACCAAAAGCCACCAAAATAGTCGCCATATAGTGAATTTTGGGGTTAACTCGTTCCCAACCAAACACCATAATTCCTAAAAAAGCAGCCTCCAACATAAAAGCCCAAGAAGCTTCAAAACCGATGACGCTGCCAAAAAAGTTACCAATAGCTTCCGAAAGTGGTCCCCAATTAGTACCAAATTGAAACTCCATGGGAATCCCACTAGCTACCCCAATACCAAAGTTAAGTACGTAAAGTTTCGACCAAAAACGAGCATGATAATAGTAATCCGGATTGCGTGTCTTTAACCACAACCCTTCCATAACAACTAAGTAAATACCCAAGCCCGTAGTTAAAACTGGCCATAACATATGAAAAATCGCCGTCAACGCAAACTGCATCCTTGAGAGTGCAACAGTATTAGATAAAATTTCCATAAATAATTAATTGCCTACCTTGGTTGCTTTCACTGTGTCAGCTTTGCCACTAACTAGGTAAGCAGTAAATCGTTGGAAGTATCATATTATTTAGTATTTCTTAATGTATGACAATGTGTCTACTTGTTTTTAATTATTTGAATGTAATAAATTTTTAACTAAATTTACAGCTTTTAATTTTAGTTGTTATATTACGCCATGGAGATTTTTAGAAGATAAAATATATAGTAAAATAAATAAAAAATCACAAATAATGGCTACTACTGTAGATATTGGAAAATTAATTGCATCTTCTCCTGAAACTTGTGGAAATCGTCCTTTAATTGCCGGGACACGAGTTTCGGTACTGCAAATTGCAGTTATGTCAAAAGAAGGACTGACACCTCAAAAAATAGCTGAAGAATTCGGATTTATTAATTTAGCTCAAGTTCATGCAGCCTTAGCTTATTATTATGCGAATCAAGAAGAAATAGAGAATTATTTAGCAGAAGAAGAAGCTGAATACAAGCGATTAGAAACTGAATCAATCGCGGGTTAGTTCAATGAGTTTGATTCGATTATATTTGGACGAAGATGCCAGCAGAACAGCCTTTGTAAAGGCTTTAAGAAAAAGTGATGTTGACGTATTAACTGTTTTAGATACGGGTAAACTTGCTGGTTCAGACGAAGAACAATTAATTTGGACAACACAACAAGAACGAGTTATTTATACTTTTAATACAAAAGATTTTTGCCGCTTGCACGGAATATTTATTGCAGAGAATAGAGAACATTCCGGTATAATTGTTGCGCCACGGCAAAGTTATTCAATAGGTGAACAGTTGAAAGGAGTATTAAATTTGATTGCAATTAAGTCAGCCGAGAATATGAAGAATCGACTAGAGTTTTTGGGGAGTTATATTCAAAGAAATTAATTTTTATTCAATTGAAATTTTAAGTTTCTCTAATTTATCTTCTCATAGAAGAAGCACGTCTAGAGTAGTTATTCAATAAAAATAAAAATAAAAATAAATTAAAATAGCGGGCTGTTCAACCCGCATTACAAGACAAAAAAAACTGATGCCCTAGCCAAGATATCAAACTTGAAAAACTATCCTCTGACTTCAGATAAATCTCTTTCTATTTCAGGTTTTGGAACTTCAAAAACATTAGAATAAACGAAACCAGCTGCAACTGCTCCTAAAATTGGCGCAACCCAGAATAACCATAATTGTGCGATTGCCCAACCACCAACGAATAAAGCTGGTGCCAAACTACGAGCAGGATTTACAGATGTGTTGGTAACAGGGATACTAATCAAGTGAATTAGTGTTAATCCCAAACCAATCGCCATCGGTGCTAAAGCCGCTGGTGCGCGCTCATCTGTTGCACCTAAAATAATCATCAAAAACATGAAGGTACAAACAAATTCAGCAGCAAAACAAGCGAGTATAGTATAGTTTCCTGGAGAATGTTCTGCAAAACCGTTAGCAGCAAAACCGCTAGTAACCAAGTTAAACTTCGGATTTCCACTAGCTATTATCGCTAGTACTCCAGCACCCGCTACACCACCCAATACTTGAGAGCCGATATACATAAATAGCTCTCTTGATGGAAAACGTTTTGCGACTGCTAAACCGATGGATACAGCTGGATTTAAGTGGCATCCAGAGATATGTCCAATAGCATAAGCCATTGTCATAACTGTTAAACCAAATGCCAGGGAAACCCCTACCAATCCAATTCCTAGGGGGAATGCGATATCGTTACCTATCTTTGTTGCATTAGCGATGAATCCAGCAGCTAAAACTGCACTACCGCATCCACCGAATACCAGCCAAAAAGTACCGATAAATTCAGCCAAACATCGTTTAGAAAGTGGCATTTTTCTCTTCAACTGTAAATTGTGAGAAGATTATATCAGGGTTCATGTTTTTGATAATACAACTTTATATTTGTTTAAAGTTTTACTTATAAATTCTGTAAAAAAATTATTCCATAGGCTGTACGCTAATATATTTGATTAATTAATGAATGCTAATTATAAATATATTTTTCTAACTCAAAAAACTCAATTAGTTCTTTAAGACTTGTATTAGGTGCGGTAGGTGTTAAAGCTTCAATTTTTTGAATTGTTTGCTCGTTAAGGTATTTAAAAACCTTCTCTTTGAGTACCAAAACAACTTCTTCGGGTAAACCTTCAAGCTCTCGATTCAATCTTGCATAACGTCCTTTAGCAAAGCTTAGTTGAAATTTGCTTCTTTCTAACAATCGCTGTCTGAGATACTCATAGGATTCTTTTTTGTCACCATGACAGTCTGTCTCAGTGAGAAATTCTTTAATTAACGGTATGATATCAAGATTTTCTTCCAATAATATCAAGCTTCCTTCTTGAAAATAAGCTGGAATTCCGTCAATACCTAATCCACCAATATCGGCTAATGCAATTATCCGTGCCGGTAAGATGATCTGTTGCTCTAAATTATATAAATCTGGTTGATAAATTGAATTGTCGCTCTCATCAAAAAGACAAATTGTCGCTGAAATAGTTTGTTTAATTATTTGTAAATCTGCTTGAGTAAACAAGGGAGGAAATTCGGGGTTTTGAGCAATAAATTGTTGATTTAAATGTTTGATGTAATTAATTAACTTGTTGATTGTAGCCGTTTCGCTGACTCCGCTTTCTCGCTGTCTTGCAGTTTGAGGTGTAGTTATAGGCAAAAATTCCTGAACAATATCATGACTGGCAGCACAAATATCAATTAAATGTTTTACTCGCTGACTATCAAACAAAGCAGGTTGATCGCAAATTTGATCCCAGAAGGGTTCAATGGCATTAAAAATTATTTCTGCTCTGCGTTTAACTGTCTGTGCATGGGCATAATTATGAAAGTAAAGCTGCTTTTTTTCTACTTCCTTTTTCACTTCTACAAGAGCAAATTCTTGAATGATCAAAACAGCTTCTTCAAAGGTTTGCGGTATTTGGTTTGGGTTTTCACTATCGTGAATTTTTCTCATGGTATCTTTTTTTTACAATAGCTATTTTATGAGATACCTTTAGAATAATAAGGTAATTTCGCGGATATTGGCTAGATTAAAAATATTCCTTGTTATGTAAAGATTTGTATCAATATAGTTTTATTCGGCGCTTTATTACCGCACGGTAGTCGCTCATGGGTGAGACTCCGCCTTTCGCGCTGCCTTAGCTACAGAAATCGGCACCCGTCTGCACGGGTTTAAAGTACATTAAGTAGAGCCAGTACGTTTTGAACCGCCGCTTACTTTCAGAATATCTTCTTACTAAGCTATCGCCCATTTAATTTATATTTTTCTAGCGGGCTAACAGCCCGCACTACAAAACTTGAATAAAATTTGAATATACAAATTAAACGCTTTTTAGCTTATCAAGAAAAAATTTACAATCCAAAATCTAAAGCTTGTACTGAGCGAAACGAATCTATCTAAAATCTAAAATTCTTTCGTCCACAAAGCCAACCCACCACCTTTACCTCTTGCTGCAATATAGTTATCTTCTACTAAAAAGTAAGTAAAAAATGCTTGCTGTTTTAAAGTCTGTTTATAAAAAATTGCTTCCCTATCTTTCCCACCCCGAATATAACCTTGATATAGCTTTAATCCCGATAAAGATAACCGCATTCTAGTAAAATCAAAGGCGAGTATATTTTTTTTGGCCCAAAATTGTACCGAACCTGTTAAAACTATTTTTAATAACCCTAACTCTACAGAATTTTCAACGTTTCCTTGTTCTTGCGAATCTTCCGATTGACTGTAAGCTAGTTTAATTTTCACTAATTTCGGTAAAAATTTCCCTGCACCTAAAACAACTCCCGCACGCTTGCGAGTCTTTTGAGTTCCAGTAATAAACCCCAATCTCCAAGTACCGATTAACTGTGAATAACTATAATTTAATTTATTTTGTTTTGCTGTTTTTTCTGCTGCAATTAAGGCTTTTACTACATCTACTGATGCTGGTGATTTATTGATTTTATTTTGTAAAAATTCCGCTGCTTGTTGGATTGCTTTTTGCATTTTTTCAAATAAATATCTATTTTTTGATAATTATAAAGATGTTGCTATTTTAAATGATAAAGACGTTGCATTGCAACGTCCCTACATTAATATTTAATTGAATTAACCTTTGTTTAGTTCTTTCGCCATTTTCATAAAATCGTCTATGTTAGAAGATTTATTTGGACGGCGACGGTTACTACTAATAGCAGGTTCAGAGGGTTTCACAGTTGCGACGGGTATTTTGGTTTCTTCGATAGCTTTTTTTTCATCGGAATCTACGAAATATCCCGACTCCGAATTAGAAATTCCCAGATTCTTACCTATAGAACCAAAGATATTTCCCAGAAAAGCAAAGATTGAACGAAATAAAACAGAAAAAACAGCAATGACGCGGATTAAAGTATTTTGAAAAATCTGTCTGAGACGTTGCATTACATCTCCTCCTTAATTAAAATGATTCAATATTATTTTTATTGTATTGTAGCAAATAATCAATCAGTTAAATTTTTGAATTGTTAATATAAATTCTTAAAAAGAATAAGTCTTTTGATAGAAAGATTTATTTCTCAAGTATGATTTATTTTTTTTGCAAAACTTTTCACTTTAGGTTGTAGTGGGGATATCTTGTCCGCGATATAAGATATTTAATTTTAAATATTTAAAATTTTCAAATAAAAATATTTAAAATATTTAAAATATTTAAT
>NZ_JADEWL010000199.1 GCF_015207665.1 Plectonema cf. radiosum LEGE 06105 | reverse complement strand
CGGGGAACCCGCGCACGAGAGTGGCTTACCATCTCCCCATCCCCCCATCTCCAAAAAATGGGAGAGAGTCGGACATAAGCCGGGTTCTGTTCAAGGGCAGTTATCTATCTGGGACGTTTGTTACCAAACGCCTCAAGCGGCTCTCAAAAACGGAACTGGTAAAAGACCAACCGTAGTTCCTCTCACCTTGCTTCCAACCGGGGTTTACCGAGCCAGCACCTCTCGATGCTGCTGGTGAGCTCTTACCTCACCTTTGCACCCTTACCATTTTCAGTTATCAGTAATCAGTTATCAGTTATCAGGTATTTCCTGTTTACTGTTTACTGATTACTGTTTAGTGAATTTTGGCGGTATTTTTCTGTGGCACTATCCTCACGCTCGCACGCACTGGGCGTTACCCAGCAAGTTTGGTCTTTGGGAAGCCCGGACTTTCCTCAAATTAGTTTTTTTTAACTAATCTGCAACTGCCTCGCCTACTCTCTCTTAATATTCTAGTTTAATCTCAAACGACCTTAATCTGGATTTCTCACAAGTAAGTGGTAAGCGTTGAATGACCGATTGATTTTCCCACTACTCACTATTCACTCCAACTTCCTTCTTGTTTGTGAGAAATGCGGGCTTAAGATGGTCTTTTTTTATTCCAAGGTAGGGCGTAACTCCAAGGTAGTTTTCTAATTATAAAAGGACAAGTAATAATCGACATGGGAGGGATATTTTTGCCTGGAACTAATCCCACTCGTACTTCTGAAAATCTCAGCACTAATTGCAGAGAAAATTTGATTTCTTCTCTTCTGCTGATAAATTTTTTGTATAATTTTCTATGAGCTTTGTTCGGACTGCCTTTAAGTCCAACGATATCAACTAATGGTTTTGTTGTTTGATATGTTCCGGTTTCTTGGTCTCGCTCAAATACGTCTTCAGCAGTAATACCTTGTACAAGGGTTTGAGTAGGAGCAATAAGACTTGGACTTTGAGGTACTGCTAAATCGCGGGACAAGTCTGGTGATTTACGAATTACTCGACGTGATACATTTTTATGATTTTCAGCTAAAGAGCAGTTATCCCAGTCAACATACACCGCAACATTATCTGATTTATTCCCAAGGATAAGTAATAAATCCTTTACGTCATTTTTCCCTTTAATATCGTTAGAAGCTTTAAGTTTAAAGGTAATAGAAATTTTATCATCGAGTTCTTGTTCTTTTAATTGTTTGTCAACAGATGCCTTATCAAAAGCAAATTTAATTTGTTCATCAATTGACTCGACCATTAAGTTGAAAACATAACTAACACCGATGATATAAAGCGTTAGTACTAGTAGATTATTGGAATTCGTCTGTTCTTGCATTTATCTAAATATAACCCCCTAAATTTTTCGCTCACCTCGAACATCTTTAATTGTGGAAGGATTTTCCAACCAACCCCTCCGTCGGAAAAATAACAATAAACCAGCGGCGATCGCCACCATCGCTGCCACACACAACCAGAAACCCCAAGGTGTTTTCAAACCGGGTATATATTCAAAGTTCATCCCGTACACCCCAGCAATAAAGGTTAATGGTAAGAAAATCCACGAAAACACCGTCAGCAACTTCATGATTTCATTCATGCGGTTGCTTACTGCTGAAAGATATACGTCCATTAAACCCGATGCAAGTTCTCGATAAGTTTCGAGCATATCTATAACTTGCACTGCATGATCGTAACAATCTCTAAGATAAATTCTCACCTCCTCACTAATAAGTTCATTACTATCTCTAATCAAAACATTAATGGCACTACGCTGAGGCCAGATAGCACGACGTAATTGTAACAATTCTCGTCTAATTCGATAAATTTTTTGCAGTGTTTTCCGAGTTGGATTTACGATTACTTCCTCCTCTAAATCTTCAATGCGTTCCCCGTAATCTTCGAGTACGGGGAAAAAACCATCGATGATTGCGTCTATTAGAGCATAAGCTAAATAATCAGCTCCCTGCTTGCGGATGATACCTTTATTGTTGCGAATTCTCAAGCGTACTGGTTCAAAGCAATCAAGATAAGGTTCTTCTTGTACTGTCAGCAAATAATTCTTCCCTAAAACAAAACTTACCTGTTCGCTGTGAAAACCATCGGAATTTTCTGTTGGCATCACCATCCGAGAAATTATCACCAATTGGTCTTCATAATCTTCTATTTTCGGACGTTCTGGAACATTTACTACATCTTCTAAAACTAGGGGATGCAGTTGAAAAACTTTACCAATTCGTTGCAAAATATTTGTATTACCCAAACCTTGTACATCTACCCAAGAAACTGATTGAGTATCCAGATAATTAGCGCAATCTTCTGGCGTACTAATCCTGGGAAAAATGACTTCATTTTGATTGTAATCAATTAAGAAAATCTGGGTTTCTGATGCGTCTTCATCAATATTAAGAGTTCCTGGTATTGTTCCGGGATGGTGATAAAAATCGTCTTCGTAAGGTTTGATTATTTGGGGAGTCGAGCGAAAGAATTTTCTGAACATACACTTTAATTTAATTTTGTCAGTATTTTAGATAACGGGTTCTCAAATTTTTTAGGCGTTTGCAGTGCAATATGACCACCACTACAGGAGATGTACTAAAATTTATACTCTCTATAAAGTTTATAACGAATACTACTGTACAAAATTTTTGTTCGGAATTTAGTCTCAAATTAATTTACTCAAAAATCCCAGAATATTCACTCTAGTCATACATATTGATGACTAAAGTCATGTTATAAATTTCCCTGGTATTACATGATATTTATAAGACAGTTTACTGGTTCTTGGAGTCATTTTAATTTCATGCATTTTACACCAACTACTTCTTTATCTATTCGCCGTAGCATACGTTATCTTGAATGGTTGATTTTAATTGTATATTTATTTATGTTTGTATTAAATCGCAGTGAAACGAGTTATTCTTATCTACCAATACCCACTTATATAGCCTTTGCTCAAATAATTGTTTTAGCAGGTTTAAGCTTTATATTTCCAACTAATCGTCCTCCAGGGTATAGACAAACTTATATTGGTTTAGAAATACTCATAATTATGATTGCGAGAGCAGTAGGTATTGGTTTTGATATCGTTCTCTATCTGGTAATTGCTAAAAGCTGTTTTTTATTAAAACGAAAACAAGTAATTGTGATTACGATCATATCTGGAATATTATGGAATCTGTTATTGGCTTTGAGTATACCTAAAATATTAGAATTTAATCGCGCTAATTTAACTCAAATAGTTGCGGAATTAGATAATACTAACTTAATTATTAGTAGAGTCGTGATTAATGATATTGGGGGCTATATTGCAGCAAGTTTATTTGTACTTTTATTTAGCTTTGTTGTGATAGCAGAACAAAAAAGCCGTCAGAAAGCAGAAGCCCTAACCCAACAAGTAGAAATCTTAGCTGCAAGTTTAGAACGCAGTCGTATTGCTCGTGAGATTCACGATTCTTTAGGTCATTCTCTAACAACATTAGATATACAGTTAGAACTAGCTCAAAGATTGTATGACAAAGACCCAAATAAAGCTGTTAATTCTTTAAATATTGCCAAAGAATTATCGAGTGAATGTTTAACAAAAGTCAGACATTCTGTACAATCAATACGTCAAACTAATTTTAATCTTAATCAAGCTTTAGCAATTTTAGTAGAGCAAGTTGGACGAAATCAATCATTTACTATTCATTTAGATTCGGAATTACCACAATTACCCAATCAAACCAGTCATCAACTGTATTGTATTGTTCAAGAAGCAGTTACTAATATTCAAAAACACGCCATCGCAAAAGTTGTGAATATCAAAGCTTATCAAAATACTCAAGGAGTTATTTTAGAAATTATTGATGATGGTCAAGGTTTTGAAGTTAACGCTCATCACACAGGTTTTGGTTTACGGGGAATCCAAGAACGAGTACAAATTTTAGGTGGTGAACTTCAAATTAAAAGTACTTCTGCTCAAGGTACTCAGATTCGAGTTTGGATTCCGGTTTGAGGAGGTTTATTTCTTTGTAAATATGTCTTTCTTTCATACATTGTGGGAGCGAAAAATACTTCCGCGATTATAAACCTGCTTTTTCTCCAAAACATCATAAATCTACCTTTGATAAACAATACTTTGTTAAATCTAGTAATTAATCAGTTTTTTGTATTCATATTCCGTTACAAACCCGTTATTAAAGTTTACATAAAAATTTTTATTGACAGGATTCTCAATTATTTAACGAGATTACAAGAGGTGTGGCTGTAATATGGTATTGTTATGCTTAGGGAAGCAGTTTGTTTAATTTTCTATATTTCTCCTAATTAACCCTTAAATAAGCAGCAATCAACCTGATATTTAGATAATTTTTGTACTACAACACCAGATAAACATTCAAGAATACTCCGAGTAACTGTGAAGCGATGTAAATTTTATTGTGATTAAAAATACTATTTTTTTGGTAATTAAATACGGATATTGACAATTAATAGATTTAATGAATGATAATCATCAAATCATGAAGATAAATATGAGACTGTGACTTGTTTACTTTTCTTAAGGAAATTGTAATCAGAATGTTTTACTGATATCTGCTTATATAGGAGGTAACGGACTACAATCAAGGCGGATAATTTCGCCGAAATCAATAAGGAAGGATTACTTATTATGTCCGACTTAAATAGAGGAATCATGAAATTTAAAGATGCGGATACTCCTAAAGCTGTAATTATTTCTACCGTTCTGGTTTTGGGTTCCATTGCATTACTTATCTTTTGGGCATTGCAGGTAGCTTACACAGTAAACTAGGAAACGAAGCTCCTCCAGAATAACGGCAGTTAAATGTATTACAGATGTGTTAAGCCGGAACGACAATATTCACTCACTTTTTTGTCGAGAAATGTTGAACGGGAACACAAGAATAATTATGAATTCTTGTTTATCAGTAGCAATTCATTTTTAGCTTATATAGGATTCTAAGGGGTGCGGATTATATTATCATTGCCCCTTAGACCGTTATCAAAATCTAAAACCAGAATTTTAGATTGAAGAGAAACCAAAAACCAATCATATGCTTGAACTCTGGGGTGCTTTAGTTATTTTGATTTTCTGCCCCATTTTGGGAGGTTTACCAGTAATTTCCTGGATTACCAATGCTTCTTCTAAGCGTCGGTTGGCGGAAATTGGTACTGGTAATATTGGTGTTAGTGCTGCTTTCTACCACGGTGGAACCTTGGTAGGGGTTCTTGCTGTTTTATCGGAAGCTCTGAAGGGAGTTCTCGCTGTTTTAGTAGCTCGTGCTTTTTTTGCTAACGGTTCCTACTGGGAGTTAATTGCTTTAATTGCTTTGGTTATAGGTCGATTTTTAATGGCAAAGGGTGCTGGTACTACAAATGTTGTCTGGGGATTTGCGGTACACGATCCAATGGCAGCTGCTTTTGTATTTTTGGTTGGTAGTATCAGCTTTTTGCTTTTACGTTCTAAGGAATTAGCAAAATATGGGGTACTGGTTTTATTTCCGCTAATTGTAGCCATATTGCATTTTGACGATTTCGCGAAAATTTTGGCAGCGGTTGTTTTAGCAGCGTTACTTGGCTGGATTTACCAACAGATTCCCGACGATTTAAACTTAAAAGTATCTGAAGCTAAACCAGAGTCCCAGGCAATGTTTCAATTATTACGCGGCAACCAAAAAATTCTTTCTCTGGATGATGAATTAGATGCTGCGATTGTCGGCAATAAAGCAGCTAGGTGTTCAGAAATCAAGCGTATTGGTTATCCGGTTCCCAAAGGTTGGGTATTAACTCCCATGGATGAACCTGAAATGTTGATCGATTATCTTCAACCATCAGATTTATCTCCCCTTGCAGTACGTTCTTCTGCTTTAGGAGAAGATACAGAAGAGGCTTCCGCAGCCGGACAATATGAATCTGTTTTGAATGTAACTACAAAAGAAGGCTTATTACAAGCTATTAATACAGTTCGTGCTTCCTACGAGCATCCAGATGCTGTTCAATATCGTCGCGATCGCCTTGGACGCAGCGAAGCTGAAGGCAATTTCAAAGAAGCTGCAATGGCGGTTTTGATTCAACAACAAGTCCAAGGTGTATTTTCTGGAGTTGCTTTTAGTCGCGATCCGATTACTCAAGAAAGCGATGCTGTGGTAATTGAAGCTACAGCGGGAAGTGCTGCTCAAGTTGTTTCGGGGAGATATACACCGGAACAATATCGAGCTTTTGTGGTTAAAACAGAGAATTTATCTTCTGTACATTTGGAAGGTGAAGGACAAGTACCTGCTGTATTAATCAAGCAAGTAGCGTACTTAACCAGGCAAATTGAACAATATTATCACGGTATTCCCCAAGATATCGAATGGAGTTATGACGGTCAAACTTTGTGGATATTACAAGTTCGTCCCATAACTACTTTATTACCGATTTGGACGCGCAAAATCGCCGCTGAAGTAATTCCCGGAATCATTCACCCATTAACTTGGTCGATTAATCGTCCGCTAACTTGTGGTGTTTGGGGAGGAATTTTTGCCATAGTATTAGGTGAACGTGCTTTAGGATTAGATTTTAATCAAACGGCGACGCTGCATTTTTCTAGAGCTTATTTTAATGCGAGTCTTTTAGGACAGATTTTCCGACGTATGGGTTTACCCGCAGAAAGTTTGGAATTTCTAACTAGAGGAGCCAAAATGAGCAAACCACCTTTAAATAGTACTTTATCAAATCTTCCCGGATTGCTGCGGTTGCTTACAAGAGAATTCAGTTTATCAAGAGACTTTAAACGAGATTATCGCAAGCGGTTTGTGCCTGGTTTGACAGAATTAAAACAACAATCGCTACTCGAACTTGACCAAGCTCAGCTTTTAGAAAGAATTGAATATATTTTAGAATTACTTCGTAGCGCTACTTATTATAGTATTATGGCTCCTTTGAGTGCTGCGATTAGACAAGGGATTTTTAAACCAAAAGATAGTCAAATTGATAATAGTGCAGCTCCGGAAGTTGCAGCATTACGAGAACTTGCGGAATTAGCCTACTCTGCCAAATTAATACTACCGGATTTCGATCCAGAGACTCTATTTGAAGATTTGGCTGTTTCCACACCGGGACAAAAAATTCTTGAGCAGTTTGAAGCTTTTATTAATCGTTATGGTTACTTAAGTGATGTGGGAACTGATATTGCGGTTCCCACTTGGAGAGAAGAACCAGAAGCTGTCAAGCTGTTATTTGTGCAGTTAATGCAAGGAAACCAACCCCCGGCAAACAAGCGCAACAGAAGAGGAGTTGTACAGCGTCGTGTAGATTTAAAAGGACGAGTTACAGAAGTTTATTCTCGGTTGCTAGCACAGTTACGCTGGTCTTTTATTGCTTTAGAAAGAAATTGGCTGCAAAACTCTTTGCTTCAACAACCCGGAGACATCTTTTTTCTCGAAATTGAAGAAGTACAAAAAATTATTCGAGATGCGGATGATCAATTAATCAATTATTTAAGGTCGTTGGTGGAAATGAGAAGAAATCAACTTCGGGAAGATAGTCAACTCAATCCCGCACCGCTCTTAGTTTACGGTAATGCACCTCCGGTATCAATTTTTGTTTCTAATTCTTCTCTACTAGCGGATGGAATGTTAACCGGAATTCCTGCAAGTCACGGACAAGTTGAAGGTAGAGTAAAAGTGTTACGCAATTTACAATCAATTCCAGATATTGATAAGCAGACAATTTTGGTGGTTCCTTACACGGATTCTGGCTGGGCTGCTTTACTGACAAGGGCTGGTGGTTTGATAGCAGAAGCTGGTGGTAGGCTTTCTCACGGTGCAATCATCGCTCGTGAATACGGAATTCCCGCAGTTATGGATGTGCATAATGCCACTTGGTTATTACAAGATGGTCAGCGAGTACGGGTTGATGGTTCTAGGGGAATTATAGAGGTATCGAACGATTTACGACCAGGGTGAAGAGGATGGGGTGATGGGGTGATGGGGAGATTGAGTTAGAAATTTTCAATTCGGATCTTTAATTTAGGTACGATTATCAATCCCCAATTACCAATTACCAATTACCAATTACCAATTACCAATTACCAATTACCAATTACCAATTACCAATTACCAATTACCAATTACCAATTACCAATTACCAATTACCAATTACCAATTACCAATTACCAATTCCCTTTTTTAGTTAAACATCTAATAATCCATACCGCTTTTGTAAATCTAATAATTTTATCCTTGCTTCACCAGCATTGTCAGCTAAATCGGCAAACTCGACAAACCGTCGCAATTCTTTTCTTAATAAATTGCGTTCTACTTCTAAAGTCTTTCTATCTAAATCTGGTGGTAATACAATCATGTCAAATATAGTTGCTCGTTCCTTATTTGGATGAGGACGTAAAATACGTCCCCGTCGCTGGATAAATTGTCGGGGATTACTCGAACTTGCTAAAATTACGGCTGTTTTGATTGCGGGAATATCGACTCCTTCATCCAAACAACGAATTGCGACTAAACCTTGTAATTCTCCACTTTCAAATTGATTTCTTAAAGTTTCTCTTTCGACTAAAGAAGTTTCTGCGGTATAAGTACTAACTCTGTAACCCAAATCTACCCCCAAAATGCGAGTTACTTCCTTGAGTTGACGTAAATTAGCTCTTCCCTGGGTTTCTTGACAACCGTCGCTGCAATAAAATAATGTATGAGTCGTTTCACCTCTTGTTCTCATTAATTCCCGCAAAGCATTTAATTTATTTTCTGCTCCACTTACTAATCTTGCACGTTGAATTAATAAGGCTTTAATATCTTGGTTATCTTCAATATTAATTAAATTTGTATTTTCTTGCTGCTGATAAAATAAAGCACGTCCAATCTTATGAGTCAATTTTGCATAAGCATAACTTTCAGATTCGGTTAATTCTATCGGTAGCGGATAATAAAGATAGCGTACCAAAGCACCTTGAGTAATGGCATCTTTTAAAGTAAATTCCGGTTGCAAAACTGCGCCAAAATAATTAAATAAAGATTCAGTTCCCACCTCATCAAAATATCTTTCCGGTGTCGCAGATAGCCCCAATCTTAAGCCTATATTGCGCGGTAAACTTTCTTCTAACTTAGGTGAACCTAAATTATGCGCTTCATCTCCAATAATTAAAGTCTTTTGGGGAAAGTATTTTAACTGAGATTGGAAACCATCACTTATTAATGTCGAATTAGTAGTAATAACCGTCAGAAAAGATTGGGAACCAGAACGCACGTTATAAAGTTGGGTAGAAAGTTGGGTTTGCCAATTACGAACATTTTCAAAAGCTAAAATTGGCTTTAAACCAAACTTTTCACATTCTCGCGCCCATTGAGTTACAAGATGGCGGTAAGGACACACCACTAGCAATATTTGCAAATTAATTTGACAATATAATTCATAAGTAATTGCTAATGCTGTAATGGTTTTACCACTACCAGTCGCCATTTTTAACGTACCTCTACCATTATTAGCAAACCAATTATTTGCAGCTTGCTTTTGATAGCCTCGCAATTGTAAAGATTGCGGAATTTTCGGACATCCCGTTAATGGTTGCTTTGCTTGGTAAATACCCTTGTTTTCGCCTGCATAACCCGGATAGGGTATTTTTAAACGAAAAGTAATTGGTGTATTAGCTTTTTTTTGCGTTAAATACATAAAATGGCGGCTACCCTGGCAATTTTAAGAGATGGGGGGATGGGGAGATGGGGAG
>NZ_JADEWL010000198.1 GCF_015207665.1 Plectonema cf. radiosum LEGE 06105 | reverse complement strand
ATCCCCCCATCCCCTTGTCACCTCTTGAACCTCATCTATCATATGATGTCAATTTTCCTTTCTTTCTACGCTTTCATCGCCATCGGTATTGCTGAAGGTGGTTTGGGTGTTCTGATTCCCTCAATCGGTAAAACTTATAATCTAACTTCTGCAAATATTACTTTACTTTTTCTCAGTCAAGTTACGGGTTACATTTTTGCAGCTTTAGCTAGCAGTATTTTGAGTAGTCGTATTGGACTCGCGAGGATGTTATTACTAGCATCCATAAGCCTGACATTTGCTTTATTAATTTACGCTTTTAGCCCTTATTGGTGGCTGATGGTTGCTGCTGGCTCCTTACTGGGTTTGGGAATTGGTTTAATTGATGCGGGTATTAACAGCTACATTGCCAATCAACAAAGTCAAGCCGATTTGATGGGTTTGCTGCACGGTTTTTATGGAATCGGGGCATTATTAGGACCGGCGATCGCCACTACGTTATTAGCAGTAAAATTACCTTGGCGAAGTGTTTATCTAGTTTTCGCTGCGGTTGTGGGATTAATGGTAGTTGGGATGCTATGGGCTGTGATATCCGATTTCAAACCTTTAACTAAGAGAATTAAAAAGTCGGATAAAACTGCTTCAGCAAATTTGGGTGAAGCTTTAAAAACTCCCACAGTTTTGCTAGCTGGTTTATTGTTATTAGTTTACGTAGGAACAGAAGCATCAGTAGGTAACTGGGCTTACAGCGTCCAAAATATTAGTAGAGGTACCCCCACCTTAATCGCTGGTTATAGCGTCAGTGCTTACTGGTTGGGATTAACTTTAGGACGTTTTATCAGCGGACGTTTTGTTAAATTGTGGGGTGCAAATCGCACTTTGAATTACAGCTTAATATTGTTAGTTTTGAGTTTAATAGCTTGGTGGTTATTACCAAATCAATTAATCAGTTTACCTTTAATTGGTATTGCCTTAGCTCCGATATTTCCGCTGACAATCTGGTTAACACCGCAAAGAATACCGACTGCGATCGTCCCTGCTGCGATTGGTTTTATTACAAGTTCGGCAAGTGTAGGTGCGGCTGCAATTCCTTCTTTCGCGGGCTATTTTGCATCTCGGTTTGGATTGGAGATTATTCCAGTTTTGATGATTCCTTTAGCTGGAGTGATGGTGGTATTGCATCGGGGGATGGAGAGGAATTGTTGATAAATAGCTCTGCATGAATGGCGAATGCGATCGCGTTTGTAAGTAAAATTTGTGTCGTGTCGGATGGGATGTTTTTATCAGAAAATTTGGGCGATTTTCCTATGGAGACGCTTAGTGATTGCACGTAGTTTTTATAGGTAAAAACTAAGATAAGCGGCGGTAGACAACCTTTGCAACTCCATAAGCGTGTTTCAACCGTCCTCTCTCTGCCGTGAAGTGTTAGCCGACCCACGCCAATGAGAAACTTTAGTGTGGACTTAACCGATCAATTATTTGATTACCAGAATCTAGTGCCGTCTGAATTGTCTTCTTCAAATTCTTTAATTTCATAGCATTTAGTTTTTTGCTATTAAGGAGTGCTATTACATCTTGCTCTGTAACGTATTTTTCAGCCCAAGCTGGTGGATGCATAGTTCCAAAGATGAGAATTCCACTTTCATATTTCGGTTTTTCTTCAAGGGGTTGAACTTTTAATTTCAATGTAAGAAAATCTCTGCATTTCTCCTCGATACTATCTAAATTTTTATAAAAGCCCTGAATGTACTGAATTAGTTCGCCATTTATGCTCTGAGTTAGAAGTGTTCGAGATGGTATATTTTGCCATATACCGCGATTCTCTCTAAAGCATGATTGCCACTTCTGAGCCAAGTAACTTTGCTCATTATGATCAAGAAGTTCCTGAAGCCATTTGCAGTCTTGCTGGATATCTAAGCTGAGAAGATATCGAGTTGATGTAGCTTTCTGTTCCTCTATTCCTTGATGATTTGCAAAAATTTGTTCCCATTCTGAATAATACTTTTTGAGCAAATCATAATTATCTGGATGCGCTAAATAGCTACAAAGATCCTCCCAAAAAACTATATGAACTCTGAATTTATTCTCTAATTTACGTTCGTCGTTTAAAATCCGAATAATATCTTGAATTTTTGTATCTCTTGATTCTGTAGTTACAATTAAGTATTCACTAATCAAAGATGAGAAAGAATCTGCTTTTGTAACCTCTGTTGCAATCTTTTGTAGGTTTAGCTTTTTTTCTGCATAACATTTACATTGAATAGCAATGTAATTACTAGAGCTATTTTGTTGACCGTATATGTCGATACCATTCTGGGCTTGTCCACTTCTGCCATATCTCTGAGCATGGGGATCTTGCCATTGTCGCGTGTAAAGTTCCCACACAATATCCTCAAACTCATGCCAAGATTTAGGCTTAGGCAGGTCACTCGTTGATGGTATAGGCATAGCTATATATGAGTATTTTATTTAAGTATATCGTCGGGATAATACGAGTGAACTAAAAGCAGTTCGATCTACAAGAATTCAAAAAAAGGTCAGTTGCGATACATTTCGCTACAGTTTTGCCACCCACTTATTACAAAACGGTTATCACATCCGCACCGTTCAGAAATTACTCGCACACAAAAATATAAAAACCACCATAATTTATACCTACATTCTCAACTGTGATATTAAAACTGTCCGCAGTCCTTCTTGAAAATCCCCTTCCCCAAAATCGTTTAAACTCAAAGTGTCCGCTAACTCCCTACACCCCATGTCTCGCTGGTTTAATATTGCTGGTCCGTGTCAAAAAGATATCCACTATATGCTCTCTCCAACAATACGATTGCCCGATTTGGAGGAGTTAATCCAACAGCGCAGTTATTTTGTCGTTCACGCACCTCGTCAAACTGGTAAAACCACGGCAATGCTAGCACTAGCCCAACAACTTACTGCAACTGGACGTTATGCAGCAGTCATGGTATCGGCGGAAGTGGAAAGTGCTTTTAATCATGACCCTAGCGCCGCAGAATTGGCAATTTTGGGGGCTTGGCGTGGTGCGATAGCGAAGCGAGAAAGGCAAGCAGATCGGTTCTAACTGATATTCTTTACTTCATCTTTTTGGGGCAGACTTCAAATTCAGAACGCGCACGAAAGAAACAGACATCAAACTCAAAGAAGAAATTGGCTTGCCCCAGAATCAAAGGCACATCGGTTGCTTGTGTCCAGGCAAAAGCGAGATTAACCGTTGGAAATGAACTAACTTGAGCATCAATAATGACTGCGCGAGCTTCAAATCGAGCCAAGTTTCCTGACAACAGAATTGAGAGCGTCTCATCCTCCCAAATTAAGCCCAGTTGTAACCCCAACTCGTAGGGCAAAACATTAACGCTTGCGCCTGTATCTAATAAGCCTTCGGCGTTCAGGGATTGACCATTAAGACTGAGCGTCAAAGGCAGATACGGCATTCGATCAACTATACCGAGACTGCTATCAATAATCTTGTAGGGAAATTTTTGAGCGTCAACCATTCTGTTCTTGTTGTTTTGTTGCCAGAAGATTCATTAAAACATTGGCAGCCTCAGAACAATTGTAGGGCGACCAAACAGGATATTCTTGGTTCGCAACAAAAAACTTTGCATCTTCTTCTTTGACAAGTTCTGTTGCAAGAAACTGCATTAGCCGAAGCTTGTCAATTTTTGAAAGCTCTTGGACTTGTGACATGAGTTCAGCCAATGGCATTTGAGAATCTCCTTGCAATACGTTTCGTTGAAAAGTTTAACGAGATGCCATGCTTTTTCTCATTAGATATCGCCTTGCGCTCATCCCATTCAAATCTCAACTCGCCTACACCTACAATGTATATCATAATCAAGTTGGATACCTTGGAAAGGGAAATTTTTCAGTAACATCTTGATTAACGTGAGTTCGATGTTCATTCCTTCGATTCGGCGATTATGACAAGGAAACTGTAAAACCTCGATTATTCGTGGGGTTAGAAGTCAAGTTTTTATGCTGATTGTCTGTTATAACCCAGATTTATCTTAAAAACCCGACTTATGAAGCTATTCGTCGAATTCATGTTTGATTAAGAGCGATTTATACTCACGTTCTCAACCGTAGTGTTAAGGCTGTTCGTAGTTCTTAGATTAAATAACCCTTCCCCAAAATCGTCTAAACTCAAAGTGTCCGCTAACTCTCTACACCCCATGTCTCGCTGGTTTAATATTGCTGGTCCGTGTCAAAAAGATATCCACTATATGCTCTCTCCAACAATACGATTGCCCGATTTGGAGGAGTTAATCCAACAGCGCAGTTATTTTGTTGTTCACGCACCTCGTCAAACTGGTAAAACCACGGCAATGCTAGCACTAGCCCAACAACTTACTGCAACTGGACGTTATGCAGCAGTCATGGTATCGGCGGAAGTAGGAAGTGCCTTTAACAATGATGTGAATGCGGCAGAATTGGCAATTCTGGGAACTTGGTACGATACAATTTCGATCCGATTGCCTGATGAACTACAGCCACCCGTTCTAAATCAATGGCAAAAAGAAGAACCAGGACGCAGAATTCGAGCTTTTTGTCAAGCTTGGGCGCAGGTTTCTCCTCGACCTTTGGTAATATTTATTGACGAAATTGATTCCTTGCAAGACGATACGTTGATTTCGGTATTGCGGCAATTACGAGACGGTTATCCCAATCGTCCAGAAAATTTTCCTTCATCTGTGGGATTAATTGGTTTACGAGATGTGCGAGACTACAAAGTTGCATCAGGTGGGAGTGACAGATTAAACACGGCAAGCCCTTTTAATATCAAAGTTAGTTCGATTACTCTAAGAAATTTTAACGCCTCAGAAGTAGCAGAGTTATACCAACAACATACTGAATATACCGGACAAATTTTTACGCCAGAAGCAAGCGCAACTGCCTTTGATTTAACTCAGGGACAACCTTGGTTAGTTAATGCTTTAGCTAAAGAAGTTGTGGAAAAAATGGTCAAAGATAGAAATATTGCTATTACTAAAGAGCATATTTTAGAAGCCAAGGAAATATTAATTGCTCGTCGAGATACCCATCTTGATAGTTTAGCCGAACGCTTGCGGGAACCAAGAATAAAAGCGATTATCCAACCAATGTTAGCTGGTTTGGAATTAGGAGATATCCCCAATGATGATATTCAATTTGTAATTGATTTGGGTTTGTGTATCATGCATCCCCAAGGTGGATTAGCAATTGCCAACCCAATTTATCGCGAGGTTTTACCCAGAGTATTAACGGTGACACCAATGGCTTCTCTACCAATGATTGCACCGACTTGGTTAACCCCAGAAGGGGAATTAAATAAAGATGCTTTATTAGAAGCTTTTATTAAATTTTGGCGACAGCATGGAGAACCTTTATTAGGTAGTACTGGCTATCATGAAATCGCACCACACTTAGTGTTAATGGCTTTCTTGCATCGCGTGGTTAATGGTGGTGGAACCTTAGAGCGGGAATATGCAATTGGTAGTGACAGGATGGATTTGTGTTTGAGATATGGTTCTACTACTCTTGGAATTGAATTAAAAGTATGGCGAGAAAAGAAGCGCGATCCTCAAGCTGAAGGAATCGAACAATTAGAATCATATTTAGCAGGTTTGGGATTAAATGAAGGTTGGTTACTTGTGTTCGATCGGCGTAAAAATGCATTACCAATGGAAGAACGTTTGTCAACCCAGGTTGTGATTACAGAAAATCAACGCGCTATTACTGTGATTCGGGCTTGAGTTAGTGGTCAAAAAGTTGATAAATCGCTGTTTTGATTTGATTTGAATAGTTAGTGCGATCGCTACCTACAAGAATCAGAATTTTATTGCCAGTTTCCTCCACTGCCATCGCTACAAAATTCTCCGCGCTTTTCCATTTCCTTGATGATGGCAACTGCATTGGCAACACCGTCTTCGGCTTGAATTTTCGCTCCTAAATCGGCTGCACGCTGACGCATCGAACTATCTGTCATCGCCGTGTGAATCGATAAAGCAAGTTTTTGGGTAGTGAGTTGTTTACGAGGAATAGGTTTTAGTCCAACCCCTAATTCTGCTACGCGCTGCCCCCAAAAGGGCTGATCGCCAAAGAAGGAAATTAAAATCAACTTCAGTCGAAAAATCTAGATTTAACTGTTTTCATTGTTGGACGTACAATCAAAGCACTGCTTTATGGAGCGACAATTGACCGACCAGAACTACTCAACAATGGAGAACTTGAACAAGAAATTATGACCATGTTGTCAGCTTATTTAGTGAAAAAATGACCGAAAGATATTAAATATTTGCCCAAAAAGACGGCTTTCATTGACAATTATTTACCTTTGTTTATAATTCATGACTAGTATTAACAATAACTGTAATTTAGTTTTTCTAATTTAATTTAATTTAATTTATTTTATTTTATTTTATTTGTAATTTTTTGTAACAAATCAAACTTGTTATTTAACTTGACCTCTGCAATAAATCAATTATTGATTTGAAATAATACCCTGACACCAGGATATTTAAATGAAATATTTCTAGTGAGAGGAATTTAAACTGGAAAAATTCCCGTAATTCATAGTGGATTAACTGTATAAAATATAAACTCTAAAATTTTATGGATTCAGACCTACCTTTAGATTTAAACATAGAAAACTTACCTCACCACGTAGCCGTAATTATGGATGGTAACGGTAGATGGGCTACCAAACAAAAGTTACCACGTATTGCCGGACATCGACAAGGTGCGAAGACACTAAAAGAACTATTGCGATGTAGTAAGAATTGGGGAATTAAGATATTAACAGCTTACGCTTTTTCTACAGAGAATTGGCGACGACCAAATGAAGAAGTTGATTTTCTGATGATTTTGTTTGAAAAAATGTTGCGTCATGAATTAGAAGAAATGCATCGGCAAGGAGTCAAAATTAATTTTGTTGGTGATTTATCCGCATTACCAAAATCATTGCAAAATGAAATACACCGTTCAATGTTAGAAACATCTAATAATCAAGATATTCAGTTTAATGTCGCAGTAAATTACGGTAGTCGGAAAGAAATTGTTAATGCTTGCCGTCAAATAGCAGAACTAGTTCAAAAAGGAGAAATTAACCTAGAAGATATCAATGAAAATTTAATAGAACAAAATTTATATACAGCAGATATTCCTGCACCAGATTTACTCATTCGTACTAGTGGAGAGAAGCGATTGAGTAACTTTCTTTTATGGCAAATGGCTTATACAGAAATGTACTTTACCGATATTTTATGGCCAGATTTTGACCGAGCAGCTTTTCACAATGCATTATTAAGTTATCAAAATAGAGAACGACGTTTTGGAAAAGTAAAAGCCGTATTATCAGCTTAAAATTATATATTAAAGAAGTTTGTTTCGGGAGAGAAGTCGGGTTTCGTGAAAGTTACCCGACTTCTGAAGTTTATCTATTCCTTATTCCCTT
Organism: Plectonema cf. radiosum LEGE 06105; assembly: GCF_015207665.1. GTDB lineage: Bacteria > Cyanobacteriota > Cyanobacteriia > Cyanobacteriales > Nostocaceae > Rivularia > Rivularia radiosa_A. The sequence goes on along the minus strand of NZ_JADEWL010000198.1, from coordinate 2,366 downwards.
ACTTACTATTTAAAAATCAAATTTAACCTCTGCTGAGATTCCTTCAAAGCGTCTTTCGGACTACTTTTACCCAACAAAACTGCTTCCATAGCTCTACCAATATTTTCCGAAACTCGATTATAACCTGTAAAAACCGGACGACTACGCCCGTATTGCGCTTGTTCTAAAAATACTTTTGCTGTTTTTTGTTTTTCAATATAAGCTTGATATTTTTCACTTTGACGCGACTTCAAATTTGTTGGTAAATACCCAGTACCCAATGACCATTCTGTTTGAAATTCTTGACTTAATACATATTCCAGAAATTCAAAAGCGGCTTTTTCTCGTTCGGGTGTAGTTTTAAATAAAAACAGATTTTCGCCCCCAATACTAGTAGCTTGACGTTGATTTTTAGGAATCGGAAATACGCCAAAGTCACCATTTTTTATATCATTATTAATATAAGTCAAAGTCCAAGGTCCAGTGACCTGCATTGCGACTTTACCAGCGACGAAAGCATCAGTTTCAAATCCTCTTTCCGGTGCAGATAATATTGCAGAACCATCTTTAACTAAATCTTGCCATAATTGCAAAGCGGATATTGCTCCTTGATTATTTACTAAATCCACCTTTGCGGCTTCCATCGCTAATTCACCACCACCACTCCACATAAACGGTAGCCATATAAATACGCTAAATTCTCCTTTTCCTAAAGGTAGAAAGATACCGTGCTGGTCAATTTTCTTATCTCCATTGGTATCACGAGTTAACTTTTTGGCTGCTTGACGAAACTCTTCCCAAGTGCTGGGTAATTCCTTAATTCCCGCAGCTTTAAACAAACTCGGGCGATAAAAAATTCCCACATTATTAGTTGCAAAAGGTACCGACCAAATCTGATTTTGATACTTCATCGACTCAAATAAAACGGGGTCAATTTGCTGTTTAACAGGGGATTGTTCGAGCATTTCATCCAATGGAACTAAAGCATCTAATTCTATTAATTGTCCCGCAATTGTCGGATTAAACCATAATAAATCTGGTGGTGCATTTCCCACTACAGCCGCCAAAATCTTCGGCATTTGCTGATCTGGTTGTCCTACATACAGTGACTCTACCTGAATATTGGGATGGTTTTGATTAAATTTATCTACTAACTTTTGCAATACATCTCGATTCGATGGTGGATTTACTCCTTGCCATAAAGTAAGATGGGTTACATTATTTTGTCCGGAAGTAGAAGAACTTTGGCATCCAGTGGTGAATAATATACAAACTATTAGTAGAATGAATAATTTTTTATAAGACATATTTTTACGGTACACAGGAAAAGATATTCCGTTATTTTAAGGACTAAAGTCCCGACTACCAACAAAAAAAATGATAATTTTGAATTTTGTGTTTGTACAAAGCTCCATGCAAAATGCTTTGCTAAAGTAAATTTTAGAGAAAAATAAATATATTCTAGTTATTTAATCGATTTTATCGGTATTTATTATGGCAGGACACAGTAAATGGGCAAATATTAAGCGTCAGAAAGCTCGTGTAGACGCAAAGAGAGGTAAAACTTTTACTCAGCTATCTCGTGCAATTATTGTCGCAGCTAGAAATGGTGTACCAGATCCCAATGGTAACTTCCAACTCCGCACCGCAATTGAAAAAGCCAAAGCCGCAGGTATTCCGTCGGATAATATCGAACGGGCGATCGCCAAGGGTGCGGGTACGTTTACAGATGATGAAGCAGCATTTGAGGAGATACGCTACGAAGGTTACGGACCAGGTGGTGTAGCAATTTTGATTGAAGCATTGACGGACAATCGCAATCGTACAGCAGCCGATTTACGAGCGGCTTTTAGCAAAAATGGCGGTAATTTGGGAGAAACTGGTTGCGTTAGCTGGATGTTCGATCAAAAAGGTGTTTGTATTATTCAAAATGTCACCAGCGAAGAAAAACTTCTCGAAGCTTCCTTAGAAGGTGGTGCAGAATTTTACGAAATGACTGACGATGATATGGCTGAAGTTTTAGCAGAAGTCGCAGATTTAGAAAAACTTAATCAAACACTCAAAGAAAAAGACTTTGATGTTACAGATGTAGAATTACGCTGGATTCCCAGCAATAACATAGATGTCACCGACTCCGAACAAGCACGGATGCTTATCAAGCTAATTGATACTCTAGAATCTTTAGATGATGTGCAAAATGTTACAGCTAACTTTGATATGGCTGAGGATTTAATGGCTGCAAGTTTTCATTAAAGGTTAAAGGTTAGGAGTTAGGGATTTTTTTCGGATATTTGATCAAAATTCTAATACGTAGTGCGAGCTAGAAGCTCGCTTTTGTTCTCAAGCGAGCTTCTAGCTCGCACTACAGAGATTATTCACCCCATCTC
>NZ_JADEWL010000197.1 GCF_015207665.1 Plectonema cf. radiosum LEGE 06105 | reverse complement strand
TTATGAAGCGACCAATAATTATACACAATTAGCTATCTAAAACATGATTCACTCAAAAATTCTTAACTTGCTACCCTGTTGTAGCGCACAAGGTAGATTTAGTATTAATTCGTAATCATTCTTTGCCTGAATGATGCTTTACCTTTCCAAACTACACTGCTTGTGGTAAGCAGCTAGAATCTTTACTTTCACGCGATTGGACAACCCAACTTGCAAGCGCATTAAGAACCTCTGCCTTCTCTTGGGGAGATGCTTCCATCACAAGCGATCGCAGGTCTACTTTGCTTGTATCAATATTGCATAGCATGGATAAAAGGTCATTTCTTGCTTCGACTGGCAAACCAGCAAGAATGCGCTCTAGGCTATCGGAATAAATTCGTTGATTCCCTCGGCGAAATCCACTAATCATTTGCTGAGAAACACCTGTTTGCTCAGACAGCCACTTAGCAGAAATACCGTATTTATCAAGGGTTATATCCAAAGCCTTTGAGAAATTCATATTTTTTAATTAATTAGATACTGAATTTGTAATATGATATTTAGTCATAACTGAATTTGGAAATAGCAAAATTACAGATTTAGTTTAATCCTATCAAATCAAAAGGCAGAGGGGGCAATAGCGCAGACGAACTTTTTTCTTTCTTTAAATTTTAGAAAAAATTAGCCCCGGTCTTGACGGGACGGGGCGTATCTGAAAATTCAAACTTAGGTGCATTATGACTCATAACAGCCAAAAAATTCAAGGGAAATTTTACCCATTACAACATAAAAAATGGTTAAGAGCTTGTACAAGACGATTAAAAGCTCAAAAAAACCGTTCAGAATTTAGCATCAGCAGCACGAACGAGGAGGTGTGCTAGTCATGACTACTACACGTACCATCCGCCATCCGCGACCAATCGAGGAGTCAAAAATGCAAGGTTATTTCATGATTTCAAAGCGGGATGCAGCTGTTGCCATTACCAACAAATTAACTGGTTCTCAGTGCCGTTTGTGGCTCTACTTGATGACTGTTGATTCTTCTGTGAATCAGGCACAAAGCATGATTGAAATTTATCAAAACATTCCTACCTCAACTAAAATAGCAGAAAAAATTGGGGTCTGTGTTGACACAGTAGATAAAGATTTACGAAAACTTAAAACTGCTGGGCTTTTACCAACATGGTTTGTTTTTAAGAGAACAGATTGTGCCGATATTGAACGAGGAATACGCGATCGCCTCAAAGTAGAACTTGGCGGTGAGGTAGAAGTAATCACTGCTGTAGGTCGTATTGACTTGCTTACTGTGACAGAAGTTATTGAAATCAAGAATATCAATAACTGGAAAGAAGCATTAGGTAAGATTCTGGCTTACTCCTCTTTCTTCCCAGAACACAGCAAGCGTATTCATTTATTTGGTCGTCCCGACTTAGCAAAACTAGCTTTGGCTCAAGCAACTTGCTCGGAGTTTGGCATAACTGTAACTTTCGAGGAGGTGGAATCCTAATGTCTAAATCAAGAGAAAAAATAGGCGTGCAGTTCTACCCCATGACCGCCGAAGAAATTAAGCAATGGTATCGAGACAAATTGCTAACTACTGCTGGTTACTTGTTAGCCATTAAAAAAATTACCAAGCTACCAGGCTCTAACTTGGTAATTCCCAACGTTCTCAAGTTCTGTAGAGAATGGGAAATCAGTAAATCTGCCTTTTACCGTGCGGTGAACGAACTAAGACAAAAAGGATACACTGATTGGGAAGCAACTCACGGAATAATTCTTAAAGAGACTAAGAAGGTTGTTGCTTTCCCTTCGGAAGAAAAAGAAGAAAAAGAAGAAAAGTGTCCCACGGATGGGACGGTATCCCATGAGCGGGACAGTGTTTCCCACGAGCGGGACAGTGTTTCCCACGAGCGGGACAGTGTTTCCCACGAGCGGGACAGTGAATCCCACGAGCGGGAAAATTGTAGCCCGAAACCCGCTCCAAGCAAGAATTCCAGCACTCCTCAGATATATACAGATAATATACAGACTCTCTCAGAAGGCGAGAGAGAGAGTTTTTGAAAATTTTCAAAGAAGAAAGCAAGCCAGCTACCAAAACCACCAGAACTACCATTCAAATGGATAGAAGCTCATTTTGAAGAATTACGCGAACAGTGGCTTGAATCGCAAAACAAAAATACAAATCAAAATACTATTTACAAGTTCGATAAATACACCGAGCCGCAGCACCAGATGTGGTACAGACAACTACAAATTGTCGTAGAAGGTGCAACCCAATGCGGAGACGATATGATTTTGCGGCGATTTTTCATAGACGATTTTTATAAATGCTGGTTCAATTGGGCGAAATCCCACCGTGCGGACGTGCAAGAACTTTTAGCAAACAATCCAATACTTGAGAAGAACTATGCTTGAAAATCTAAGTTTTGCGACTACTGACAAGGTACCTCCCCAAAACATCGAAGCAGAACAAGCAATTTTGGGCGGTATCTTACTCGACCCAGGTGCGATCGCAAGAGTCAGGGACATCCTTGTGACCAAAGCGTTTTACCTGAACATCCACCGCGATATTTATCAAGCTGCTTTAGAACTTCATAGCGAAGGTAAGCCCACAGATTTACTTGCAGTTATTCGCTGGCTCTCCGACCGCAATATGCTTGCAAAAATTGGTGGTAGAAATCAATTAGCAACACTTGTAGACCGGACGGTATCGGCAGTTAACATCGATGGTTTGGCGCAGTTGGTGATGGATAAATACCACCGGCGGCAATTGATTACAGCTAGCAACGAAATTTACGAGCTAGCCCACGACCAAAGCGAGGAAGTAGGTAAACAGTTAGAAAGGGCATCTTCAAAGGTTCTAGAAATAAATAACAGCGCGATCGCGTCATTATCCGAACCAACCCCGATGTCAAGTATTTTGATAGATGCCTTTGAGCGCATTGAAGAAAAAAATATGGGTACAGCACCAAGCGGGGTCAGGACTGGATTTTATGATTTAGATGGGGTAATTGGAGGATTCAAGCCAGGAAAACTAATCACCATTGCAGGTCGTCCGGCAATGGGTAAATCATCGTTTTTAGGTAATCTAGCTTTAAATATTTCGTCCCTTGAACATCTGCCAACTGTAATTTTTAGTCTGGAGATGGGCAAGGAGGAATGGGGAGATAGATTTTTATCGACTGATATGCCTATTGAATCAAGTCTTTTGCAAAACGGTAATATTAACAAATCGCAATGGGAACTTTTAGCGCAATCGATAAAGAGCTTTACCGCTGCGGGTACGATGCAGAATGGTTATGTGTATCTAGCGGACACTTTGCCAGCCCCTTCGATAGAGGAAGATTACTGCTGGTTGCCCGCTCCCACGGCATTGTCTACAAAAGGGAGCCGTCCCCCTGGACTGAGCAAGTTAGAAACTTTCTTGAAAAAGAACGAGCTGATCAACAAAGGCGAGGTCTTAAATCCGGTTATCCTCTCCGAATGGTTCGGAATCCCCAGCACCTGGCTCGACCCCTCGGAATCCCGAACCGCAGCAGAATTATTAGAAGACAACGCAGCGCCGCTGGAAATTTACTTGACCCCAGACTTGGTGCGATCTGCTTGCAGCAGCGCTTCGCTATCGCCCTTAGAAGAGTACTCTACCTCAACTCACTCGTCAAATGACACTTTAAAATTAAAAGCGATTAGTCTATGGCAGCCATATTGCTCTTTAATACCGCTGGGCTTGAAGCATTATGAAACCAGAAGTTGGAAAACCAATTATAGGGGTAAGTTATTAATTTGCTCGACTGCTAAATCTACTAAAACCCAATATCAACAATATTTAAAGATTTGTAACGAACTAAAATTACCAACTTGGGATGAAACTAATTTCCCACAAGGGCAGGCGATCGCTCTTTGCGATCTGACAGACTGTATTGAAATGACACCGGAGTTTATCGCTCAACAGTCACAAACCGAGATAAAGAGCGGGGATTGGCAGGTTGGTCGTTATGCCTGGAAGTTAGAGAATATACAACCAATAACAGAACCTTTTGCAGTTAAGGGTAAACAGGGACTTTTTGATGTTCCTTCTACCAATCTTGAATGCTATTTAAAACAAAACTTTATCCCAACTCATAAGTTAAAAAAGGTTCAGAAAAAATCCTCAGACTGTTGGTACACACCACCCCACATCATTGAATTGATAATTCAGGTACTTGGAGAAATTGACCTCGACCCCTGTGCGGATGATGGTAAACATATTCCGGCGCGATCTGCTTGCAGCAGCGCTTCGCTATCGCACTACACTTTTAATTCGGATGGTTTAGCAGCTGTGTGGGAAGGACGTATTTTTATGAATCCTCCCTACAGTTGTCCGGGGTTGTGGATGAAAAAGCTGCAAACAGAGTTTGAATCGGGAAGGGTAAGGGAGGCGATACGCCCTTCAGGCGTAAGCGAAGCTATCGCGCTTGTTCCGGCAGCTACTGATACTAAATGGTTGTCTCCGGTGCTGAAAACTCAACCCGTCTGTTTTTGGAGGGGAAGAATTAAGTTTTTGGACGAAGATTACCAGCCTAAACTATCTGCACGGCAATCTCATGTGTTGGTTTATTGGGGGGAGAATTGGGAACGGTTTAAAGAAGTATTTGATGAGTATGGGGTGGTTTACTTTCCTCTGTCTGCAAACCCAGTACTAATGGTCAACTCAACCGTTAGTACTAATGAGCAGGAGAAATCAGAACCAGTACTAATGGTTAACTCAACCGTTAGTACCAATGAGCAAGAGAAATCAGAACCAGTACTAATGGTTAACTCAACCGTTAGTACCAATGAGCAAGAGAAATCAGAACCAGTACTAATGGTTAACTCAACCGTTAGTACCAATGAACAGGAGAAATCAGAACCAGTACTAATGGTTAACTCAACCGTTAGTACTAATGAGCAGGAGAAATCAGAACCAGTACTAATGGTTAACTCAACCGTTAGTACCAATGAGCAGGAGAAATCAGAACCAGTACTAATGGTTAACTCAACCGTTAGTACCAATGAGCAGGAGAAATCAGAACCAGTACTAATGGTTAACTCAACCGTTAGTACTAAAAGAAGAAGTCGGGGAGCGGGGGCGGGTAGAATTCAAACACGAACAATTACTAAGAAGAATGGTAAACAGTACCAACAAGCTTGGTATGACTGGCAGATATCAAATAGTGAAAAAACAATTTCTAAAAGTACTTATATTCCTAAGCGGTTATTGCCTCAAGTACAGCAGTTAGAAGCGGAGAAAGCACCAGTGAGAGGAATATTACAGTTGTTGGGAGTAACGTTTGACTAAAAATGAGTTTTACTCTTTACTTGGGTAAATATTTGGTAGATAAAATTAAACAGATAATGTATATTAACGCATTGCCAATAACTCAACAGTAAATATGTTTTATTAGATAAATAATTGAGCAAGTAAAATTTACTTGTAAACACTAAATTTGTTAAAATATTTAGAGATTTTAAATCAAAAATAAACCTAGTTTGACAACAAATAAGGAGGAAAATATGAACATGGATGAACTAATGAATTGTGATTACCCAATTCCAGACCCAGCTTGGGATTATTCAGAAATTTATAACCAGCTACAAAAATCTAAAAGTAAATTAGAACAACTAATAAAGTATATGAGCGATATTGAAAATGCTACGACTGAGAGTGATTCAATAATTAAAGAACAGATTAATGATATAGGACTTATTTTAAACTCAACACAAAGAATGATAGACCATACATAAGATTAATTGTTGAATAGTTAATATCCTTTAACATAAATCTTAATAAAGTTCAAATCTCAGCACAAATGATTGTACAAACCTACACCCGAAAAGTGGACTACAGATAAAGCTTTGCCCTCTAAGCATATAGCAGTACCAGTTAGGGCTTAACAATGAATGACTAGTTTGGATGAGGGTAATAAGAGTGATCGCTCCACCGGGACGGCGATGAGCGAAGCAGGAGCCGTAGGCATCTCGCTAAAATCCTCAATCACAATTTTGGAGAATGGAAAGGTCGCAGTATCGGCAGTATCCCCCCTGGGGTTGTAGGGATGATCGAAGATATGCGACCGCTGGTGGATTCCCATTGAAGAAATAATTAGTTTTATTCGTAGAGTAAAGCGTAAAAAATAATTAGGAGTAGAGTAATTTTTAGGCAATTGAGCGATCGCTTGGTTGAGCATAAAGGTGGTTTGTCTAAACGACACGCGATCGCCGGAGAGCAAGCGAAAGCTCAACGCTCATCGTATCGATGGAACAATATTTTTGAAAAAAACTCCATTAAAACGCGGAATGTAAGTTTGAATACTTGTTAAAAGAGATTTTTATTTGTAATATCCATAGCATCGCTAACTTAGTTTCGATTCATAGAAAAATTACTCCAAGTTGACAATATTTTATTGGTTCTAACCTTTATAAAAATTGTTCTTGAGTAGGTAATTAGAGGTCTATTTAGACTATATTCCTTGGCATTAGAATGAGTTTATGACATTACCTTATTGCAGCTTAATTCCTGCAATAATTTATGTTATTAAATCTTCTAAAACTTAAGCAATAAATACTCTATTTTCATTAGATCGGATAAGAAGCGAAAAAAAATAATAATTGAATTAGGTTTGAATTAATGTCTCAAAATCGTGTTGTACGCTGGGTCATGAGCTTGATCATGACTGTAGCACTTGCTGTCATTGGATTCGGTTCTTTTGCTGCACCTGCTCATGCTAGTTCTGAGGCTTACATAGGGGAGGTTGATCTTTATCCCTATAATTTCTGCCCTAGAGGTACTGCCGAAGCCAAAGGTCAGTTGCTTGCTATTAATAGTAATCAAGCTCTGTTTAGCTTGCTTGGCACTAACTATGGAGGAAACGGGGCCACTACTTTTGGACTACCGGATTTGCAAGGTCGAGTGCCTATTGGTGACGGTCAGGGTCTCGGACTCCCTTCTCACCGACTTGGTGAAAAAGGGTCGCAGAAAATCACCCTGAATGCTGATAATACTAAACCCCAACAAGATCAAAATCTTCAGCCCTATCTGACAATGAAATACTGCATTGCATTGGAGGGTATTTATCCTAGTCGCAACTAATTAATAAGCTACTTTTATAGTTACATATCTCACTTCACTCTTCCGTTATGCCGATCGCAAATTTAAGGATTTGCGATCAAATTCGCCTTTACCTTTGCTTGCGATTCATAGGCGATGAGCTTTCGCTCGCTCTCCGGCGATCGCTAGTGGATTCCAATTGAAGAAATAATTGGCTTTATTCGTAGAGTCAAGCGTAAAAAATAATTAGGAATGGGGCAGTTTTTAGATAGTAAGAGCGCTGCGATACGCGAAGCGTCGCCCTTTAGGGCTATCGCGAGAGTTAAATCGTCAAAGTATATTCCCAAGCGATTGTTATCTCAAGTGCAGCAGTTGGAGGTGGAGAAAGCACCAGTGAAGGAAATATTGGGGATATTAGGAATAAATCTATAAAAGCTTTAAAAATTTATATTTGCCGCCGTTAGCATAAATTGTAGATGCTCTCATTTTGACGATTATTTATTTACTGATATTGACATTCATCAACTTTTTTATTAGTTAGTTTCTGCAAAAAGTTCTCCAACCATTCAGGTCGCCAAAATATTACACCAAATATTCTGACACCGATATAACCTAAAAATCTACGGAATGGGTTGATACCTGCTTCTTTCATCATTTCTAAAAATAAATCGTCAGCTTCTTTTCGGGAGTAGAATTTTCCTTTAATTCTTCCTAATATAGGTTTGTTATTAAAACATTTTCGTTTTCCTCCCCTACTCATATACATGAAATCATGAATTAATGGTGCTTCAAGGGAAAGCTCATGTATTCCAACGATTATCCATAAAAGTCTAGGAATTGAAGATAAGTCAAAACTGAAACATTCATCTAAAATTATTTGAGATTTTTTATCTTCATCTTCGTAGAGATATTCTTCTTTTAAAAACCATGTATTCTTTCTGGGGTGATAAGATACTTTTGCTAGGGGTAGTTCTAATTCTTCTTGGTTATAGCAAATTTGCATGATTATCTTTCCTCTTTTTTTAAATAGTGTTTTTCTCCTTGTTTAAATCTTCAAGCTAAAAATTTTAATTTACGCATTTTCCGAAATTAAATAGACCAGATTCTAATTTGTCATACGGAAACTATAATTAGTAGTTGCATTTCTTGAGGCATATTTAGACAAATTTGAAATTGTCATATTCTATATGGGTATTGTAAGAACGCTGTTTTTGTTATACTTTGCTACAATTCCTTTACCCCCAAAAGCGCGTACATCATGCCCAAAGGATTCGGTAAACCTCAACCCAAAGAAATTAATTATCTAGTTGAGCGTGCAGTACGGTACTGCCATAAACGCCAGCCAGAAAAACTAGATCGGATATTTGATAACCTACCGTTGGAATTAAATCAACAGGTATTAGTAGAAACTGTAGCGGCTTTGCACGACGATATTGATACTCAGGCATGGTTCTGCGGTTACTTCGCGGGGGTCATAAATAGGAGTGAGGATTCGGAAAGACAATACTCTATAACATTGTTATCTAAACTTGTTATTAAGTCTGGTATGGAGGCATTTGAAGACTTTGTACCTTACCCCGGTTGTCGGCTGGTGATTGTTAACACCAAGAAGTTTGCAGCGCTGCCGCCATCAGTTCAAGCATTGATGCAGGAAGCGTTTGAATTAACAGAAACTAGTGGTAAAGAAGTGCAGCGGGTAAATAATGCGCTGTTGAAAGAGTTAACGAACAAGAAATAATTGAGATGGAGGAATTATTTGTTAAGCTCTTAATATTAATAAAGTTTTGATATAAAACCTTAATAAATTTTATTTTTATAAATATAAATACTTAAGCTATTAATTAAAAATATACTTGAAAGCTAATTTATCTAGATCGGTAGAGTTACCCTACTCGTTTCTTATAGGTTGTAACTAATATAAATCAGGTGATACATCATCTGACGTATTCAACATTTTATCAAGTTTAATACATGGATATCAAAAAACCTTATTGTATCAATCAACCGGAGGTGGGTAAGCTCATTCGTGAGTTGCGAAATTCTTTTGGATTATCCCAAGAGAAATTTGCAACCCAATTAGGCGTTACTTGCTTAACGATTAATCGTTGGGAAAATGGACGCAGCCAACCTTCGCCTTTAGCTATGGAGAAGCAGGAACGACTCAAGGACTGGGATAGTTCTTTAACTAATAGTTAAAGTAGTTACCCGCAAAGAAACAACCCAGCCCCAGAGATGTGAGAAGAAGCAAATGCCCATCTGTAATGGATGAGGATACGCTGATAGCTCACCTGCTGTATGAGAAGTACGTTCGTTAAAAAGCAATAAATAAGTTCTGGTATGGAGATAACATCAAAGTTGAAATGGAATACCTGGAAAGAAATTAACTGGAAAACAGTAGAATTCCAAGTATTTAAGTTGCAAAAACGAATCTACAGAGCTTCCTTACAAGGTGATAAAAAGTTAGTCCGCAAACTCCAGCACATGATGGTTAGTTCATATTACGGAAAATTACTCGCAATCAGGAAGGTAACACAAGAAAACAAGGGAAGTGCGACCTGAAAGGTCAACTAAATTGAGACTCCGAAGTCTCTCTGGGTTTTCTACCCCAGACCTCCGTAGAGTAGTCCGTATTCTAACGGTACGTTACGACCAAGTAGGCAACGAAACAGTCGGAGTGCAGACGCTAAAAGTAGCCATAGCTGCCAGGGTTAGGCGGTAAGGAGCAAGGGGGAAAGATGTAGAAGGGTGAACACGGTCTAAGGTATTGATTAA
>NZ_JADEWL010000196.1 GCF_015207665.1 Plectonema cf. radiosum LEGE 06105 | reverse complement strand
TGTCCCCCCCTTCGGGTTGCGCCACTTCTCTCAACGGTCGTGTTCCTCCGCACGAGAGTGGCTTACCATCCCCCCATCCCCATTGGTCAACTTAGCTGTTAACTTTTAGTTGTTGGGGTTGTCTTAAAAAAAAACTACGACAACTTATTTTAAAATGCTGGTTCTTTTAAAAACAATTCAAGACGCGATCGCCAATTGGTGGTCGGATTTTAATCTCCAAACTAGGCTGTTGGCGGCTGTCACCTTGGTTGTATCCTTGGTGATGAGCGGTTTGACGTTTTGGGCGGTAAATACGATTCAGCAGGATGCACGTCTAAATGACACCCGCTTTGGGCGAGATTTGGGTTTGTTGCTAGCTGCAAATGTTGCACCTTTTCTGGCTGATGAAAATTATACTGAGGTCGCACAGTTCTCTCAACGTTTCTACAGCAGTACTTCTAGTGTGCGCTATATGCTTTATGCTGATGAAACTGGAAAAATCTTTTTTGGCATTCCTTTTTGGGAACCAGAAGTAGGAAATTCCCTGACTATTAAACGCAGGATTGAACTACCCGAAGACTACGCTGCTGACGTGGAAAAGCCAATGGTGCGTCATCATAGTTCGCCGGATGGGGAAGTTACTGATGTGTTTGTCCCTCTGAAGGCAAATGGTAAATATTTGGGTGTGTTGGCAATTGGGATTAATCCCAATCAAACTGCTGTAATTTCTACTAATTTTACCCGTGATGTCACAATCGCGGTGTTTATTTCAATTTGGGTAATGGTAATTTTAGGAGGGGTAATTAATGCTTTGACTATTACTAAGCCAATTAAGGAATTATTAGCGGGGGTAAAACAAATTGCAGCAGGAAATTTTAAGCAGCGCATTGAATTACAATTTTCAGGAGAACTCAAAGAATTAATTATTAACTTTAACGAAATGGCTGAGCGTTTGGAACGCTATGAAGAACAAAATATTGAAGAATTAACTGCTGAAAAAGCTAAGCTGGAAACTTTGGTTTCTACTATTGCCGATGGTGCGGTTTTGATTGACAACGAGATGCAGGTTGTATTAGTCAATTCTACAGCAAAAAGAATTTTTGGTTGGGAAGAAACGCAAGTGGTTGGTAATACCATATTGGAACATTTACCTTCACAAATGCAGTTAGAAATTAACCGCTATTTGCACCAAATGACAGCGGGAGAGCTAGAAAGCGCCGAATTTAGAATTACGATAAATCAACCAGTAAAAAGAACTATTCGTATTCTTTTAACTACGGTAATTAATCAGCAGCGAGAAAGCATCAAAGGTATTGCAATTACCATCCAAGATATCACTCGTGAAGTAGAACTTAATGAAGCAAAAAGTCAATTTATTAGTAACGTTTCCCACGAATTACGAACACCTTTATTTAATATCAAATCTTTTATTGAAACCTTGCACGAATTTGGTGAAGATTTGGGTGTAGAACAGCGACAAGAATTTTTACAAACTGTTAATAATGAAACAGATAGACTGACTCGTTTAGTTAATGATGTATTAGATTTATCAAAATTGGAATCCGGACGCAGCTATAGTTTAGATGGAGTCGATTTAGGACAAGCAGTCGAACAAACTCTACGTACCTACCAATTAAATGCTAGAGATAAAGGTATTGAGTTAATTCAAGATATCGCTCCAAATTTACCTTTAGTAAGGGGACATTACGATTTATTACTGCAAGTATTAGCAAATCTAATCGGTAATGCACTCAAATTTACCAAAGCCGGTGGAAAAGTCGCACTCCGCGTTTACCAACTCCGCTCGCAGCAAGAATTACACAGAGCAACACCGCCCCATGTCCGTGTAGAAATTTGCGATACAGGGATTGGTATCGGTACCGAAGATCAACAAGCGATTTTCGACCGTTTTTTTCGCGTTGAAAATCTAGTTCATACCCTTGAAGGTACGGGTTTAGGATTATCAATTGTGAGAAATATTCTCGAAGATAAACATCGCAGTAGAGTATTTTTGGTTAGCGAAGTTGGTATCGGTACCACATTTTGGTTCGATTTGGAAGTATTTGAAGAAAGTCTTAACAGTGAAGAGTTAGGAGTTAGGAGACAGTTGACAGTTGAGAGTTGACAGTTGTTAATTACCAACCCATTACCAATTACCAATTACCAATTACCAATTACCAATTACCAATTACCCATTACCCATTACCCATTACCAATTTAAACACCTTTCAATCGTTGCTACCACTGATTGAGAAAGTGCTGGTAAATCGTAACCACCTTCTAAACCGAATAAAATTTTTGACGTTACTTTTAAGCAATATTGCGTAAATAAACCGTAGTTTTTTGGTTGTAAATTTATCCTTGCTAAGGGGTCATCAGCATTGGCATCGTAACCAGCACTGACTATAAGTAAATCTGGCTGAAAGTTTGATAAAAACGGCACTACTTCTTTCTCAAATGCTGGTTGATAAATACCAATGTCGCTACCGGGAGGAATCGGTAAATTTAATACATTATTATCTATACCCCGTTCTGAAGATTTGCCAGTTCCGGGAAAACAAGGATATTGATGCAGCGAACAGTAAGCAATTTGGGGATTATTTTCGACAATTGCTTGAGTTCCGTTACCGTGATGTACATCCCAATCAAGAATAGCAACGCGGTTAATTCCCGGCTTTTTCAAAGCTTGGAAAGCAGAAATCGCTGCATTGGAAAACAAACAGAATCCCATCCCATAATCGCTTTCCGCATGATGTCCCGGAGGACGTGCTAATACAAAAGCAGGTTTACCAGTTTCAACTACAACATTTACTCCATCCAGCCAAGCATTTACCGCTAATAAAGCCACATCATAACTGCGGGGAGAAACATAAGTATCTGTATCCAAAAAACCACCGCCATCCTGGGCAATCTCCTTAATTTTACGGATATATTGCGGTGAATGGATTTCCTCAATCAAAGGAACCGGCGAATTTTCCTTTACAGAAGTTGGCGATCGCCATTCAATTTGTGCGGAAAAAGCAGCCTCCTTCAAAGCCGAAGTAATAGCTTTTAAACGTTCTGGTTTTTCGGGATGTTCTCTTCCTGTTAAATGTTCGAGAAATTCGTCGGAGTAGATGAGAGGGAGCATATAAGAGTTAGGAGTTAGGAGCTGTTGTAGACACGTAGCACTGCTACGTCTGTACGGTACCACCGGAGTTAGGAGTTATTAATTACCTTTGACCTTTAACCTTTAACCTTTAACCTTAATCATCAAGCATTTCTGGTGATACTGCGGGGTTATTTTTGAGTTCTTCGGGAGATTGGTTACGGATTGTGCTGTAGATTGATGGGGGATGCTTGATTTTGTCCAGTAATTCCGGACTTAATTCCGGTGCCTTTTCTTTGGGATTGTTCTTTTCAGCTTGATTTTTTGCTTTATCTTCACTCATATTCTTTTCTTTTAGCCGTGTAAGGAATTGCTTATCAGCTTAGAAGACGCTAGAAGAATAACATACTATCTAAAGAATGAAATGCTTTTCCCCTTTTCGATAATAATAATTCTTATACATGGAAAGTCAAACTACAAAATTTTTAACCTTTAACCTTTAACCTCTAACCTATTGCCCATGTCCAATTCGATCAAAATCATGGTTAAATTATTCGCAGCTTATCAAGAAGCTTATAATGTACCAGAATTAACATTAGAATTTCCTGAAAATACTTCGGTATTACAGGTAAGAGAATATTTAATTGCAGAACATCCCGAACTAGAAAAATGGCGGGATGTAACGCGCTTTGGTGTAAATTTAAATTTTGTTGAACCAGATACCCTTTTACATGATGGGGATGAAGTGGTTTTGATTCCTCCTGTTAGTGGGGGATAACCGCATTAATTTTGAATGGTTCGTTGTCTGTGTAACGTCGGGAGACGTAAAGTTTTACGTCTCTACATCACGTACCGATTACTTTACCTTTCCTCGGAAACGAACAAACCCATAGGAACCAGTTGTACCGGGTGCTGTAGCGTTAGGTAAATTCTCCAAATTCACCACAACCGCACCGTTGGTATTCGTACCATCACACTTAATATTGGGATAAACAGTAGAAGGTTCAACACCAGGAGGGAAGTATTGCGCTGCATCACCATCCTTGACATTGGTCAAAGATTGTGTATTACCATTTTTAAACCACAAAATACCTCTATCTGAATTTTGTGATCCTGCCGTTGCTTGAGTTTGATTATTAAAGCTGTTGGGAATGAAGGTAACATTTGAGGGAACGCGATCGCAAACTAGTACGCTTTTGGCTTCGGTGTCTCCAGCAGAGAGGAAGTAGATAGTATATTCGATTTCGTCATCGGGCTTGACTTTTCCACCGTTGATTCCACCAATTAGGAAGGTACTGCTTGTGTCTGAGGTAGTATCAACCCATTTATCGGTATCCGGTTTTGGATCTTCACGTTTTTGAGGTAGTTCTGTGATTTCTACTTTATTATCGTCGTAGGGGTTGGATTCTTCTTGGTTATAAGTAGCAAGGTTATCACCAGCGTTAGTAGTAGTACCATCGTTAATTTTGGTGATACGTTTGATTAACAGGACGTTGGGATTAGTAGCAATTGCTTCTGTTACATCTAAGGGAGTTGGGTCTTCAAAAGCAGGAGAACGTGGATAATCAGAAGGTATAGAAGGGGGATATTGCAGCGGTAAGTTAGTTAAGAATGATTGGTTATTGTAAGTACCTGGTGTTGTGGTTTTGGGTACGGTTACTTCTGCGGTAATAGTTAATGATTCCAAAACCGGATTACCATTTGTGTCTTGATTTACGACTTGACCAGGTAAAGTTAAATTAGTAATTGCCAAGGTTTGATTATCGTTGCTAAAACTAACATTCCCAGTACCATTAGAAACGCTAACATTACCTGTATATTTACCATTAATCGGACTACCACCAGTTACAGAACGCAAATCGTCCGTAAATGTGACACCATTTAAATCAAGAACATTACCAGTGGCAATTTTGTAAACATATTTCACAGTCTCACCTGCGGGAATTTCGGTAATCAAATTACCATCTTGATCTTGTACTTCCTTTTCCATCGCCGTAGCAAATAAACAGCTAGCACCATCATGATTACCACCAGAAGGAGCAGTGGTAATTTCGGTTGCTTTTCCATAATCGGGGCTGTTGGGGTCTGTGTTTACCCGATATAACTTATTATCGGTATTACTGCGATAGTAAAGAGTACCAAAAGCATCGACAAACTGAGAACCAGCATTATGGTTTTGTCCGGTGGGATTAGTTGCTTGGCTAGTAATTTGGGGAGGAAAAGTAGTTAGATCGAGAATAACTAACCTGTCTTGAGTACCATTTTCATTAACCATATAAACCCTTTTTCCGCTTAAACTAGCAGGATCTTTGGGATCTACAGCGAAATCATTGAAAGTTAATCCGGAAACAGTTGTTTGAGGATTTGTGATGGTTGGGGGAGTAGTAGTGAGATCAATAGTTGCAAATTTACCACCTCCACCAATTACATAAGTTCCATCGGAGAGAATTGTTGCAGCAAAAAAGCCTCCTGACAAGGTATCGTTGTTATTGTTAGTGGGTTTACCAAGGGAATGTAAAACACCATCGCTACCGATTTTAACTACATTACCAGAACTATAAGGACCGCTAGTTGCTGCTGAACTGTTGATATAAGCATAAAGGTAATTATCTACGGGATTATACGCCAAGGCATTGTAGTCAAACTTAGCAGGATAACCACCAGATGTATCTGTTGCAGAACCTCTGGGATCAAAGGTAAAGGTTGAACCGGAACGATTAAGATCGTATAACTGTTGAGGACCACCAGTATTACCAATAGTGATGTAAAAAGTTGCATTGCAGGTGAAGGGGGAACCGAGGGGACGATTTGCAGAAGGTTTATCAAAACCAAAGTTTTGATTTGTAACCGCACTACCGGAAACTGTTACAGATAAATCATTCGGTGTCCTCAAGGTGTAACCACTGGGAATATCAGTATCTGTGGTATCAACTTGGATTTTGTAAGTGCCATTGCTGACTCCTGTGAAGGTGTAGTTACCGTTATTATCTGTGTTGGTAGTAGTGATGATATTGTTGTTGGTATCAAGAAGATTTACACTAATATTTGCTGGTAGTTTGGGTTCAGTTCCACCTAAGTTTTTATCACCATCTGTGTCTTCGTAGAGAGTACCGGAGACAGTCGTTAGACTATTGAGCATGAAAATTCCCCCACCAGCCATTAAATCTAATCCCCCTTCACCAGATGCACCAGAGGTATCGGTGGGAAAGTTAGTCAGATTAATTAGATCATTACTAGCAGTAATATCATTAGGGAAAAGAGCATAACCATAAATTTTTTCACCTGGAGGAATATCCAGTGATGCAATTGAAACGTAAACACCGGATATGGTTTGTGAAGTGACAAGGTGAGAAGGTCTAAATGCTGTTTCACTTTCCTCACGACGCATTACAGCAGTTTGGACATTCGGACCAATCTTTCCCCAAGTACTAGTTGCAACTGATTTCAACAGACCAAAACTAGCTGGTTTTCCATTTGCATCTAAAGAGGTAATTGCAGCAATCTTGAATGGATCATTGCCACCTCGTTCGAGAATTAAAAAGCCAATATCACCAAGATTAGCGCTGGGAACTGCTAATCCGGCGGAAATAATATAATCTATCCGCTCAATATTATTACTAGCGGTACTATTATCATTGGAGAAAGCATTATCAATACCTCGGTTAATGATGGTACTGAGCATTGCTTCTGCCATTGTATTCGTGTAAGAAGACTTTATTTGGTTGTTTGTGTTGTATTCAAAGAAAACAAGTTGTCGTTCTCCTGTTGCACCCTGTCCGTTTACACGTCGAAATGCAACACTGTCAGCTAGTTGTATTAAAGAGTAACTTTGCGTTCCAACCTTAAATCCAGATAATTTCAGGTCATTACTAGTACCAACCCCAAATTGCATATTGATATTACTATCGCAACCACCGGGATAATTGCCAGGGCTACATGGATTGGCAACTGTAGTATCATAACTGCTAGAAGTTCCTGTTTGATAGGTAGCATCAAGGCTGGTTATAGCAACTTGAGCATTTACTGGACTAGTGGTTGCGATTGTTATTGCACTGACAATACATACTCCTGCTCCCAGTCCAAGTTTTGGGATTTTGCTTTTGGTGGTATTATTTTTAAATAAAGATTTCATTGTTTAAGTACCAAATATTACTGATAATTGCTGTAAATATAAAGATGATTTAAAGTTGCTTTTACATTGGTATTAAAACTTTTATTTATAGCTCCTGACTTCCGTGTAATTACTATTTACAAGATATTTTGTATTGTATTCAAGATTCATGTAGAGACGTTGCACTGCAACGTCTCCGTATCTCGGCTGTGGTTAACATCTATTGGTTGGGTTTATCTGGTGGGTGTGGTTGGGGTTGTCTGTTGTTTTCGGGACGCTGGGAGACGTAGCAGTGCTACGTCTCTACATTATTGGTGGGTGTAATTTAGGCTATTTTACGTTGTATTTTGGTTACATATTATTGGTGGGTGTGGTAATGGTTATTTTGTATTCGGGCTACATCCATAAATCTGGGGGATTATTTTTGTCCTGTTCCCATTTAGCGGGGTTATTAATAATGTATTGGCGAATTCTATCTATGGAATCATCAGCGCGAATAATACTTTCATAAAAACGTTCTTGCCATGCAAAATATTCATGTTGATTGCGATTACACCACCGCGTAACGGCAGATTTATAAGAACGGATAATAGTACTTAAGGAGCCTGGTGTCGGAGATATTTTGGACATAAATTCATTTTTTATCATGTCCGTTTGCGGTTTATTTTTAGATAAAATTCCAACATCGGTGGGTTTATTGATAACTACAATTCCATGGACATGGTTGGGCATAACTACATATGCGTCTACGTAGGTATGTTTTGCATGATTAGGAATATCTATAAAATATTGTTGGGCGATTTCACCGATTGGTGTTAGCTGTACTTTGCCTGAAACAACACAGTTACCCAAATGATAAATGCAATTTTTGGTACAAATTGTCACAAAATACCAACCATTTGCGCTATAGTCGTAGTCTGGTAAACGGATTGATTCAACTCGGTATTTACCCTGAAATTTTGGTTGCCTCATAATTATATTTTCTAATTTATATTCGGGATTCATGTAGAGACGTTGCAGTGCAACGTCTCATTATCTCGGCTGTGGTTGTCCTAGATGCTGGGGTTATCTGTTACGTTCGGGATGTTGGGAGACGTAGCAGTGCTACGTCTCTACATGATTGGTGGGTGTGGGTTTTAGTTACGGGGACATGATTGGTGGATGGGGTTACGGGGACATTGTTGGTGGGTGTGGTTATGATTACTGTTCTATCTGCAAATCTCCTTCCTGATTTTCAAATTCGATATCTATACCCCTAACATCAAAGAAAATCACCTCTACACGACGGTTACGAGCGTAATCAACACGGTTATTTTCCTCTGTTCTTAATTTCCTTTCCCCAAAGGAACGTATTGTCATTTTTTCGGGTGGGATACCTTTTTTAATTAAGTAATTTCTCGCATTTGTAGCTCTTCTTTTTGCTAAATATTGGTTATAAGCATCACTAGCGCGGGAGTCGGTATGTCCCTGTAGTTCGATCACTATGGTGGGATATTGCTCCATGACTTCGGCAATTTTATCCAGAATTTCTCCACTATTAGAGCTGATAAAGTCTTTATCTAATGCAAAGTGAATGTTTCTGGGTACCCTTAAACGAATTGGTTCTGGTTTGGGTGGCTCTGGTTCTGGTGTTGGTTCGGGTATTACTGGTGGTGGTGTTACTGGACGAGTTGTACAGGTAGGATTTTCAAAATTTTGGATTTGTGGATTTTGAATTTCGGAATTACTGACAGATTTAATTATTGCGTTGCCTGCTGCTTCCGAGGTGCCGTATTTTGGATCAGTTGCGATCGCGCTGATCATCTCCCCCGGTTGCAGGTTTGTGAATGTAGTTTGAAATCTTCCTTTGTCATCGGTTTTGACTTTAGCAATTACTTCCCCTAATGCTGAATAAGCGGGGTATAAATCTATTTGCTGTTTATTATTATCAACAACGCGGTAAATGTCAATTTCGCTACCTGGGTCGGCTTTACCATCGATGTTTACTTTACCGTTAATAACTATAAATTCGGAACTGAGAAATTCTGGTGCGTTGATAGCTCGGTTTGCTGTATCTAAACGACGATTTCCGGAATTTCGGGGTGGGTTGGGACCGTCTCCACGTTGAAAATCCCGTACTCCTGCATTATGTCTGGTGTTGAGGTCGATACTCAATCCTTCGATATTAGCAAAGCTGTTATTTCTAATAATGTTTTTTTCGCTGTCGGGATAAGCTGTAACTACAACCCCGGAACCTGTTTGATTGGTAATTTGGTTATTAATTACTTGATGATTTTTACCCATTAAGTAAACACCAGCCCGTCGCAAGCGTTTACCATTATATTTAATATTATTTGACTGTATTTGTACTGAGCCTTCTGGCTTAAATAAGTAAACACCACTACCATCGTTAGCGCAAATTAAATTTGATGAAACTTGAGAATTATTTATATTACCTTCTAATCTAATTGCATCGGGCATTCCCGCAATTCCGTTACCGACTATAATATTTTCTGTAATTTGAGTATTTTCTGCGAATTTTCCAGTAATAATTGCGCTCCCTTCATGATTAGCAATACGATTACGGTTAATAGTTGTATTCGTTGCATTAAATACCGAAACACCGAAAGCAGAAGTTTTATTCGGAAACTCTTCTCCAGAAGTAATACCCAACCAATTATCTTTGATAACTGTATTTTTCGCAGCTTCCGAAGAATAATTCCCCCCATCTCCCCATCTCCCCA
>NZ_JADEWL010000195.1 GCF_015207665.1 Plectonema cf. radiosum LEGE 06105 | reverse complement strand
GGCTAGTTATTAATAGTAAGCATCTCAAAGCATTATTTTTACGTACAAACTCACTACCTTTGCGATTTGGCGATCGCACTTTTAAAGGTAGTGATAGTAAAACTTTGGTTGTTTTCGGAGATGTCTAATAACTTTGTTAGAGGGGTAGTAGAGATATCGCTACCAGCAGCCACCACAGCAGAAGCTAGTTGTGAAGCATTCTGTCCGGAAGTTCTAGCAACCACCTTCTCTAACAATCGAATCATCCCTAGCGCGGAAGTTTTTCCATCAAGTGCAACCATCCCCTTATCGCTAATTAACACAGAAGCATTTCTATAACCAACCATTACCAATGCAATCGTTTTAGTTTTAATAGCCTCTCCCAACTTCTTTTGGTAAGCAAGATATATTCCTGCACCTTCAGGTAAGCACTTGAATTGAGTCAATATAAGCTGCATTTTTCCGGTAGGTGTCATAAAGCCAGCAAATGCTGCTTCAAGATGTTGATGAAAACTCTCTCTATTCTCAAACTCCCCCGGTGGTAGCAAACAAATAAGCGCAAGTCGAAATTTTGTACCTAACTGAAGTTTCTGCGAGATAGCCCAGATGAAAGCTAATGTCTTCGCAACTGCACGTTCGTACTTTAACTCTTTTAATCCCTGATTTGCATAATAGTTACTTTTCGCCAAATATCCCACAGCAAAGGTTTCACCCATGTAATTTACCCATGCAGCGTTTTCTGGTTCGGTTACACCTAAAATTTCCGAAGCTACAGAATCCAAAGAAATTCTTACCACTTCCGGTTCCATTACCAAAGATGCTGTTTGATTTTGCTTCAAAGTGCAATAAAAACCTTTGGTTGCGCTTCCTCCAAAATCCAAAGCCAAAATTAATAAGGGGGAAGAATTATTTTTCTGCTGAGTGTTTTTACTCATGGGTTTTTATTTATTTAATGCGGTTATTTTCAAGGAAAGTTAAGGAAAATAAAGGTCCATTATTAATCAAACTTATGGACATTGGAGGCTATTTTTGATTAAAAATTCCTTGTAATTCCTTCTGATTATTTTGATTAATGACAACTGTCTAACTGTTACGGAGAGAGAAATTGAGGAATAAAACACAGTATTAAATGACTAAATTCAGCAGTGATTTTAGAAAATATTAAATGCAGCGTTAAAAATAGGGCATAAAATATTCCAGCTTTTTCTCAGTTATAAAAGTGAAACACACTACACCTTTGTTTTGAATAATGGCTGGAAAATAATCCAGCCTAATCACGTCAAAAATTAAATTGGTCATAGTTCTTGATTTCCGAATAATGGTTTTCCGGCAAGGTACATCTGATTAATAAAGCTAATAGATCAATTATTCAATTTACTCTCCTTTTCATGAAATAAAATCTTACTTACCTTGTTAGCAAACTAATCCTAATTACTGCAATATAACTAAAGACAGATAAGATACTTAGGTGAGAAGTGCCTAAAAATATCAGTATAAAAGCAGCGATAGTTAAACTTATATCAATTAATATTGTTATGATGCTGTATTTATTTCTATGCTTTCATCTTAAGAACATCATCTTAAAATGATGCTTCTGTATAATTACTAGTTTTGGTAATATTTAGTGTTTTGTATATTAACTAGAAATAGTGGGAAGAATCGAACTTGTCAGTCTTTATACACAACATATATGATTCAAATAATACTTATATTCTTTTCTGCTTACGTAACTAATTAGGTATATGTATTGGTTATTTTTAGATATTTTTGGAAATCAATTCCGCTTACTTATTAATAAATGCGATAACAATGAAGGGCAGTGGAAAGTAGGCAGTCGGCAGTGGAAAAGAAGTATTTTCACTATCCTTACTCCCTTTCTCCCTACTTAGAAGTCAGTCCTTATGAAACAATTGATATGTCCTCCGGACACGCAATACCTACGGTACGCTCCGCTAGCGGCTAGCCGCTAACACCACTAATAATCTAAGTCTTAATATGTCTTCCGACTGCCTTCCTTATTATTTTCTCAGGTAAAAAAAGATGGCTTTTACAATTTGTCGAATTCAGAAAATAAAATCTTGGTCAGCTTTAGTTCGGAGTGAAGCACACACTGCAAGGAAGGTAGATACACCATCAGCCAATCCACAGATCACAAATTTAGAAGTGATAGGAGATTGTGACAACCTTGATTTATTAATGAAAGTTAGAAACAAAATCGGTTCCCAAAAATATCGTTCTGATGCTGTTCTAGCAGTGGAGATGTTGTTAAGCGCAAGCGCAGAATACTTCCGTCCCTATGCAGCACACGAAGGTGGAAGTTATGACAAACAGCGCTTGGATGATTTTGTTGAGGCAGTTGTCAAATGGTTAGATAATTCTTGGGGCGATCGCATAGTAAAAGCCTCATTACATCTCGATGAAATAACACCTCATATCCACGCTTATCTCGTACCGCTAGATGAGCGAGGCAAACTCAACTGCAAAGCGCTGTTTGGTACAAGAGCGAAAATGTATCAGTTGCAAGATAGTTTTGCCAATGCTGTTGAACATTTGGGAATAGTGCGAGGTGTAAAAGGGAGCGTTGCGACTCATACTAAAGTCAA
Organism: Plectonema cf. radiosum LEGE 06105; assembly: GCF_015207665.1. Lineage (GTDB taxonomy): Bacteria > Cyanobacteriota > Cyanobacteriia > Cyanobacteriales > Nostocaceae > Rivularia > Rivularia radiosa_A. Next base: position 7,432 of record NZ_JADEWL010000195.1, on the reverse strand, counting down.
GAAGTACTATGCAGCAGTAAATCAAGATTCTCAATTACTCGATTTAGAGCGTTATATTCCCCAACCACAAGCACAAGAAGGAAGTGTTGCATACAGACAAAGGGTTATTGAGCTATTAAATCCACAGTTGGAGGTTATTAATTCTCAGTTAAGAGAGCGCGATCGCAATTACCAAAAACTAATCGAGTTAAAGCAAACTGTATCTCGGAGCGAACAGTTACGATACTCTTTAGAAAAGGAGTTACATCTGCTTAGAGCAAACCACGGACGACAGAATTTATCACTATCCGAAGTTGCTTACGAGCTAGGGCTAAATAATTCTAAGTATGAAGATAATCCACTATCTTTAGTGATGAGCGTTAACAAGTGTAATCTTGACGATGCAGTAGTTTGGTTGCGGGACAGATTTGGTGAAAAAGCGATGCTTAATGCAGTTTCCAAAAGTGCTTTAAGTATTGCGCGTCAAACACCTGAGTGTATATTTGTACCACCCAAACCCCAAGCGCAACACTTTGGGGAAGTCGAGCATTACTTGAATCAAAAGCATTCTATTCCACAGAAGTTTTTGAAAACTCTACAAGAACGAGGTTTATTATATGCTTCGACGGATGGCAATGCAGTATTTATAGCTCGTAATCTTGATGGGAGAACAACAGGAGCTTATTTATATTCTTTAAATAATAGCGAAAATAATTTTACGATTTATTCGGGTAGTAGACGCTCAAATGGTTGGTTTCATTTAAGCATGGGTGGTTCAAATCGTGGATTGATAGAAACAGCGGTTCTAAATTCTTCTCCAATAGATGCACTCAAGATTATGATAAGAAATGCACCTCATAACCATAGAACCCTTTACCTGACTCTCGATCATGAAAATGCGCCATTACCACTACAACTTCTCACAACTTTACCAAATGTAGTTGTTGCGATGCCAAAAAAAAGAATCATTTCAATAAGAAAAATTTTACCTAACGCGATTGATTTTTCCAAATATAACCAGCAACAAGCATTTTATTAACATCATAATTGCTGCATTTAATATGAAATATATGTGTTTTTTCAAAATTCAGTATCACGAGTTATAAAAAACACCCAGCATTTCTTAGTGCAATCAAAGAAAATATACTAATATTTATGTACTAAAAATAGAAGTATGGATGCTATCAATAGCAATATTGATCTACAGAAGTATCTTTTTCATAATCTAAGCGTTAAAGCTAGCTAATAACAGGTTATTTAATGCACGATTCATATGTAAAGTTTACGTGTATATACTAAAAATACGCTTAATGTATGTAGATAAAATATCTCAATTCACCCGAATAATTATTTTACTTTTTGGGAATAATTTCGTTGATGCTCATAACATTTTGAAGCTTCTATATTTTTAAGTTAGGATGAATTTAACAATCTGCTATTTAAAGCATAGATAAAGTTTGTATTGTTATAAATTTGGTGCTATCTACTTTTTTAGTTGTGAAAAGGTGCATTAATTAAATCTACCAATTAAAGGATAATAATCCTTCGTACCGGACACATATGTCTGGTTGTTTATATAGGGGGGATAACATTCACTTATTTCTTTCATAAGACAAATTTGTCAATGAATCTTGGAATCTTTGGCTCAATTTAGATTGCTGATTTTATCCTAATTGTTGGTAGTTATGAACCAAAAAGATAACATAAACATCGACTCAAAACTTCATCAACCTTATGATGCACAATTACCAAGAGTATCGATTTCCTGTTGGCGCTATTACGACCGATGTTGGAAAGCCTATCAATTACCAAATGGTGCTTTATTCATGAGCGACCGACAGATGGCACTATTAGTAGGTCAACCTAAAAAGGTTGTCCGCTCGTTTATTGAGTCGCTTTCTTTAGAGACTTTAACTGTACAAATTGACAATGGTGTTGAAGTTCAAGTTTATCCCTTGTCTGTGGCTGCAATTTACTTATCCACATTGTTGAAGAATGGCGAGTTGGATAAACATCCTTTAATGTTTTCTCGTCGTGAATGGCATTCCTTGATTAAAGCATTAGGTAGATTTAAAGGTGCATCTCGCAGTACGCCAAACCCTTGTTTTTTCACTGGTAATTATTGGGTGGAAATAGCTAGAAAAATATCTGTCGAATTGGAGGTTAACTTAAATATACAAGTTTTGCTTTTGCAATCTGGGGAATGTCGTATTGAATATCAAGAAGGTTTGAGGTGCGTTCAACACGACTCGAATTGGTTAGTTAATTACTCACCGAAGAAAGCAAGGATTCTATCTGATTTAAAGCTGTCCAAGGATATTACGGAATGCCGGGTGATGGAGAAAGATGAGTTTATAAGTATATATGCGCTGTCAATTCCAGATTGGTTGTCGGTATGGGAACATTTTGCAAATAGAGGGAATAGGAATGCGATCGCGCTTTTAAAGACTTGTGCAAAGATTGGTATTGATCTACGGATTAATAAGGCTATTTCTGAAGCAAACGAGTAAAAAGTAGCTTGCTCTATTGCTATCACAAGCAATCGACTTTTAAGCTCTTTCATAACACGCATAACCATGCCATTTTCACTCTCTAACTTATTGTTTGCCGTCGTCCATTAGGATACGCTGAGAAGACCGTTCCACTCGCTGCGGACATACCTTAATTTTTAACGCCGACTTACGTAAATGTAAAAAAGCATTTTGATGATACTAATTCTCGTAGAGACTTGTACAAAAGTATTAATCTTGCCAATTTTCAATATTTAGGTTTGGAATTTGGGAAAAATCTTTGTAATTACGTGTAACGATTGTTGCATTTTGAGCCAGAGCAATAGATGCTATTCGTAAATCTTTTTCAATTCTCTTTTTTGCTAAAGCCTTATTTTGCCGTAAGGCTTGATAAGTATTTTCAGCATCTTCTTCAAAGTTCAAGACAGTTATTACCTTAAAAAATTCTGTGGTTTTCCATAATTTAGTATAAAGATGAACAAGGTTGCTTTGTTGTGTAGGGTCATTTAATTTTCCAGCCCAACCATTAAATAGTTCTTGAACAGTAATTACGGTAATGGCTACATCATTGGAATGCTTTGCAACTTGAGTTATAATTGACTTATTTCCAGCTAGAAATAGTGAGGCATGGTCAGTATCAAGAATCCAGAAACTCATTGGTCGCTATCTAATTCGCGCTCTGCTCTCATTTCTTGCATAATTTCAAGAAAATCTGGGTCGTCCTGAAATATTCCAGCAAATTTCATTAAAGAGTTTTCCGAGACAAGTGGTTGTGTTGATACTGGAATCTGAACAATTTCGGCATTAGCTAGACGTTTTTGCAACTTAGAAAGAACTTTCTCAACAGCACCTTGTTTTGTTTTATCAGTAATTTGACAATCAGGAACTTCTAAGACAGTCGCTACCGTAAAACCATCGTCTGTATTTTCTACTAAAATATTCCAATTATCCACAATGTTTATTTAGCTTAACTTTTTTGAATTTTATATCAACAATCGTCATTATATCTTGTCTATAAGTTTTTATCTTTAAGGATTCTTAATTTTTAGGAAGAAACTTCTCCCTAAATGTTTGAATGTAACTGCATAATTAAACTTGAACTTGATGGATGTATCTCATTCTAACTTCTAGTTTAAAATTAAGATAGAAGTATCCGATCTTTGAAGCATAGGTTCAACCGTTTTATGTCTAAACCCAACCTTAGTGATGAAGAAATTACCCAACGTGGGAAAGAACTCTACGACTCAAACATTCGTCTAAGAGTCGAGACACCAGAAAATATCGGCAAAATTGTCTCGATTAATATTGAAACGGGTGAATATGAAATAGGCGATGATTTAGTTGTAACGAGCTTAAAATTACGAAGTAAACAATAGTAAAGCAGCGCTCTGGTCGGAAAGAATCGGTTTTAATGCTGTTTATGCGGTTGGTGGTACATTATTTAGGATGACAGAGTGATAAATGGAACTGTTGTTGGGCTTCAGGCTCAGATAGGTATAATTCTATGTCTCCCAGAAATTCCAAATATAGAAATTCAGTTCGTTGTAGATACTGGGGAAGGAAGGTTTTTTGACTTTACCACCTGGCGCTATAGCTAAACTTGGCTTAACCTATCTTACACAGATAAATGCCAACCTTGCGAATAATTCAAACGTTTCAACTGACGTTTTTTTAGCAACTATTTTATGGAATGGGATGCAGCGTAACGTAGCAGTTCTTGCAATGGGTCGTCGTCCACTTGTTGGAACAGCTTTACTTCAAGATTATCACTTAGGCATTGATTTTCGAGAAGGTGGGACGGTTTTGGTTGATGAAATTTTGTGAAAATGTATTTCATCGCTTTAAGAAACTTCTCCCCAAAAGCTAGTAATCGTAGGAGCGAAAACTGATGTATCCGCACTTGATGCAGGCTGAGTAATATATTTAGCACGGTTGGCGATACACCCGGAGGGTGTCGGCTTCGCCTATCGCTAACACCCTATCAGTATCCCGAACATACAAAGGAACCATCATTTCTCGTTGCTCCAACAGTTCGCACAACCCAATTTCCATCTGACAACCCTGGTGGAATTTAGCACGCGCAGCATAAAGAACCATTTGCGCTAATTCCGCACCACTACAGTTGACAGTTTTGTTAAGAACAATGCGCCATTCTTTCTCTGTAAGCACATCGTCAGTTTTATAACGCGCATCAAACTTAGAAAGATGCACGATCAAAATCTCTTTTCGCTCAATAGCTTGAGGAAACCCCACATAAAAAATCTCATCAAATCTTCCCACCCTGGTTAATTCCGGTGGTAATGCATCGAGACGGTTAAGAGTTGCAATTACAAACACTGCACTTGTTTTATCCTGCAACCAAGTTAATAACGTTCCTAAAATTTGGCGAGAGCTAATGTCTTCTCCCGATTCATTAGATGCGGCAAACAACTTATCGAACTCATCAAAATACATTACGACAGGAGCGCAAGCTTCTACCCGCTCCACTATTTGTTTGAGATAACTTGCACCATTTGCAACAACCAGAGCGGTATCCACGCTTACTAAAGGAAAACCTAATATTTTAGCAATGACATTGGCTGATAGAGTTTTTCCCGTTCCCGGTGGTCCTACCAACAAACAACCTTTGGGAAGTGGAATATTAGCGGTTCGTGCTTGGGGTAAAAAGTCATATTTGACGTTTTCTATATATTTTTTGAGTAAATCCAAACCACCAAAATTAGGAACGTTTGGTTTAGCAACAAAGTTTAAATTATTTGAACGAAAGCGATTTATTTTGTATTCAAGTAAATGTTGAGCGAAATTATCATATTTTAACTGAGAGCAGGAGTTTAGTGCAATGTTTAACCCATTACGTATTTCTTCTTTTGTTAAACCAGCGCAAGCACTAACCAACGCTTCTTTATTTAATTTGTCTGGTAATTCACTTAAAAATTCTTCTATCAAATTAATAATTTCTTCATGATTAGGTAGCGGATAAGAAATACTGGGAATTAAACTGCTTAAGGATTTTGGTAACTCGATATCATCAGTCGATAAAATTATCAAATATTTTAATTGATTACTATTCTTTAACTCGAAAAAAATATTAATTAACTGTGAAATAATTTTAGGTGAGTCTATCTTTACTAAAGATGAAAGATTCTCAAAAATAAAAATACCTATTACTTTACTATCTAATAAATAATCAAAATTACTGAAAAGGCTTTTATATTTAGTTTTTGAATTAACAAAGCAGACTTTTGAATGTGAATCATATTCTACTCGTTTAAAGCATCCCCAACCAGCATTCCATAAATGAACGGGGATATTTCTCTTTTGAGAGCATTCAATATAAATGTCCTCTAATACGTTTATTCTTTCTGGTGAAGGAGCATTAACACAAACAATTGGAACACCAGAATCGAGATATAAATTCAGTTGAGATAATTTCATATAATTAAACTATCTTTCTAAGCTGTTGTCTGTGACTTGATTAAATTGAGATATGGTTACTTGTTTATGATTCCTCGGTTGTAATTTAGGTAAAATTTGCTCAAAATAAATTAAATCCCGCTCGTTCATATTACTTGTTAACTGTCCTCCAGTTTTTTCAAGTAAATTACCGCGTCCATCTTTCGCTTCGATTTGTACGTTACCATTGGAGCTAGCTTTCCATTTATAAGAAAATCGCCCATCAATTTCCACATCGGTTTGTTGTGCAACAGCATATTGTGTAAGCGCATTCGTAACTCTCTCTACACGAGCAAAGTATTCAGCTTCTTGCTTTCCTACTGGAGCAAAAGATGCAGGAACTGGTTCGTTTTTTCGCAAATAATTCTGTAAGGAGTTAATATCTTGAATATTTAAAGAAGCTAAATCACCCTTTTCTACTTTTACTCCTAAAGGGGTTTCGCGGAACTGTATTAAAAATTTATCTGTCGCTGAATCTTTTACTTCATACAATGAACCGCTGCGAGAGATTTGGTAATCACCTGCTTGATACTGATTTTCTCCTGGTTGGGTTTGCAGTTGAAATAAATTTTTTATTGATGCTGCGAATTGATGCTGTTTTGAATTTTCTTTGTATTCGCGCAATCCTATTTTTACAGCAGAAGTGACACTTGAAACAACGGTTGATGCATTATTAACTACTTGTTGCCACCATGAAGTATTTTGTGGTTGCTTTAACCTTTGCTCGATTAATTCCTGATACAAATTTCTTTCTTGCTGTAGTGATTTTACTTCTGCTTTTAATTGCTCAATTTCTGAACTTAATAATGTCTTCAACGGACTATCAACTAAAACCTGTAATGATTCGGCTACTCTCGTTGAGCCTGGGATTGTCGATGAACTTATCTCTTCTTGAATATAGTCGGGTGGCGATAATTCCGGTTGAATAATTTGGTTAATATTATCCGAATATTCTTTAGATGGTTTTATATCTGTAACAGCTTCTTGCTGCAAGAAATTGTTAACGATTACCTTACCATCCGAGTCAGATTGTACTAGGACTTCGCCGTCTAATTCAATTCTCTTATTAATCGCCCCATCTACTACTTCTCCAACTTGTGTAGAACGTAATTGTTGGAGTTGTGCAATCAGTTGAGGATTTAAAAGTTGCCCCCCAATACCCGACACCTCATCGCGAAATTGATTTTCATCATGTCCGTAAACTAATTTATCTCCATCAAATATTTTCAACCCTTGTTTATCCGAGTCTTGCTTTACATTTAATACAGCTTTTAGCAATACTTCAATTAGTTGCTCGTAACGTTGCTGTATTGCAGTTGCATCACTTTCATTGACAGTAAATATATCTGGCATCTGATTAACTCCTATTTATAAAAAGGCAAGGGAGCAGGGGGAAGAGGGCAGGGGTAAATAAGATTGATAGCTTGCTTGCTCTCCAGCTAAGTTGGTCGTTTACCGGAGAAGCAAGAAACTATTGAACAATATATATT